>CAYUAV010000044.1:0-2371 GCA_964442665.1 uncultured Bacteroidales bacterium | reverse complement strand
TAAAATATAATGAAAAGGTTTCTTTTTGATTTTCTTGTTGATGTTTAACTCCTACGGAGTATTATTACTTTAACTTACTACTACTACAATACTTTATGCCCTACGGGCAAAACATTTATCGTAGCTATAATAGCTGTGTAATAGTGTTGTTTTTTATCAATCTCTCCGAATGCTCTCAAAAAAATCAACTTTTATATTTAGTAGTTCACCAATATTATTTAATTGCTTATTGGTTATTATTGCATAGCAATTGATAAAAAGGCAGAATAATTAATTAAACAATATCATAGAAAGGTTCATAGTCATAATTTTAGGATAACCTACCGCGTAGCGGTTATAGTATTGTAGAAGAGATTAATTTTAAAAACAATTTCCCCGCAGGGGATAAACTAAAAAATACAGAAATGAAGCCGGGAGTTTATACCCAAATGTATGTTCAATTAGTCTTTGCAGTCAAAAATCGTGATGCAGTCTTGCACAAAGATATCAGAAAAAGAGTATTTCAATATATGAGTGGTATTGTTTCGGAAATGAAACATAAGTCAATAATAATAAATGGTACATCCAATCACGTTCATATTCTATTAGGTCAAAATCCTTCAATATCAATTTCTGACTCTGTTCATGATATTAAAAGGAATACATCTTTATTTATTAATAATGAAAAACTTTGTATTGGAAAATTCGCCTGGCAAGAGGGTTATGGTGGTTTCACATATAGCCGTTCACAACTGAATAATGTGTATAAATATATTCTCAATCAGGAACAACATCATAAAAAGAAAACTTTTAGGGAAGAATATATTGGATTTCTTGAAAAGTTTGAAATAGAATATAACGAAAGATTTCTCTTTGATTTTCTTGATGATGTTTAACACCTACAGAGTATTATAACTATAGTTATGCCTTTCACTACTACAATACTATATGCCCTACGGGCAAAACATTTAATCGTAGATATAACAGCTGTATTATATAGTCTTGTAGTTTTAATTATTGCTCAAAGAAAATTGGAAATTATTAACCTCCTCATTTAACCGATTAACTTCATCGAGCGCTACATCATTCCTGTTCGACACTTTTCGTCCACTCGAATACTATTTTTTGTCCCTGTCTCCTGCATCTCAGCACAAATTATTGACATCCCCTATTTACGGAATATATTTTTGTTCGTGTGCCTTTAAAAAAGAAGTCTATTGCGGATCAATTGGCCCGTTTGGGTCTCTTTCATATCGGTATTTGTGTATGATAGATCCATAAAAGAATTAATACTTCAGAATTTCAATTTTAAAACTCATAACCATGAAAAAACATATTTTACTTATTTCAGCATGTCTCCTGTTCACGATCCGGACTTCTTTTGCCCAGCCCGGTACACTCGATAGTGATTTTGATGCTGACGGGAAAGTAACAACTGATTTCAATATGAAAGCTGACGAGGGAAGAGCCCTGGCAATTCAAACGGATCAGAAGATTGTGGTTGCAGGCATTAGCTATAACGGAACTGATAACGATTTTGCCCTGGTCCGCTATAATATTGACGGAACCCTTGATCATTCATTTGGTGATAATGGAAAAGTAGTAACAGATATCAACAACAATGATTTTGCCCATGCTGTTGAAATCCAGCCTGACGGGAAAATAGTAGTTGCAGGTCATACATATCCCGGTGCCAATTATGATATAACTCTTGTGCGTTACAACACAGATGGTGCATTGGATAATTCATTCAGCGATGACGGAATTGTATTTATAAATGTCGGCAACGAAGACCAATGTCATTCTATTGCTTTACAGGAAGATGGGAAAATTATTGCAGCAGGTTTTCATAATAATGGTACTGACAAAGACTTTACGGTTGCCCGCTTTACTTCAGCTGGTAGCCTGGATGTATCTTTTGGCGATCACGGGATTGTTACAACAGCTATAGGTGCTGCAGATGAAACTGCTGAATCTGTTGTCATACAGCCGGATGGTAAAATTATACTTGCAGGATACTTTGATAATGGTTCGGATAATGATATAGCATTAGTCAGATATAATTCTGATGGTGAACCTGATAATTCATTCGGGGAAAACGGAATAGTGGAAACTCCGGTTGGTAGTTCGGGCGATGTAGCGACAACGGTTGCTCTGCAAAGTGACGGAAAAATAGTCGTTGCAGGATATTACGATAACGGTCTCGACAGGGATGTAGCCATCCTTCGGTACAATACCAATGGCACACCCGATGATTCATTTGGCATGGATGGAATCGAAACCCTTCCCGCAGGCGAAGGTGTGGATTATAGTGAAAGTCTTGTTCTGCAACAGGATGGTAAAATTCTGGTAGCCGGTTATACTTTTAACGGGGCAAATTATGATCTCTTTC
>CAYUAV010000043.1:0-13109 GCA_964442665.1 uncultured Bacteroidales bacterium | reverse complement strand
CAGGATTTATCCAACATTCGATTTTAGCATTAAAAATTTAAACAGGTTCTAAAAGTCTGCTATTCAACCTCTCCAATGTTATACGATTTCTATATTTTTCATCAAGATAAAACTATTAATCCTTACTTCCAAAGTTATTCTGATTAATAGAAACCATCTTCAGTTACTTCATATCGATGAAATTTCTTCAAATGGTTACTCTCAAATTTACATGGAATATAACGGAAAAATAAAATTTAATCCGATAAATTAACATCCGGAAGATATTTAGGTATGAAATAATACAATATCAGCAGAAGTAATATCACTTGTGCATAATAGAAAAATATTAAACTTATTAATCAATTAATTCTTCTATTGACCAATCCTTATGAAAATTGTATTTATTATACTTCTTATCCTGATTTTAGTGACTGTTGTATTACATTTTGTATTAATCGGAAACATTGACAAATCCGATCCGAAAGTCGTAAAACTCAATAAACCTCTGCAATTTATCGGATTAGCTGTACATACGAGTGACAACGACATTTATAAAGATGTTGGAAAAGTGGTTGCAGAATTTAACCGGTTCAAGGAAACAAATCCAATACTCTTTAAAAAAGAACCATGGGCCTTTGTTGCCGTAAGTCAGGATTATAATAAAGAAACCCGGACTTTTACCTATATTGTTGGTGATGTAGTCACTAAAATCGACAGCATACCAGAAGGATTGCAAGCCTATGAAATTCCGGCATTGATCTATGCTGTGTTCCCGATCCGTCCAAAAAGTAAAATTGTCTGGGGAATTACCATGGGAAGAATGAAACGTTTTATCTATACCGAATGGCTGCCAGGTTCCGGATTTGAACTATCCGATATTTTCGGCGATTTCGAATTGCATAACGACAAAAGCCTGGGTAAAAATCCAGAGATAAATCTGCATGTCGCATTGAGAGAATAATAAAGATCTATTTTTTAATATGCCCTGATATTACGTCCCTCAATGAAATTAATAAAAGAACGGTTAACTACCTTATTCCCTCCGGGAGTTGGATAATTGCCGGTAAAATACCAGTCGCCCAAATGATTTGGACAGGCAATATGGAGATTATCAATCGATTGGTATACAATTTTTATTTCAGCATTGATTTCAGGAGTTTTCAGCATTTGACCAATCTTATCCGAAATTTCCTCATCGATAAAAGGTTTATAAATGTCCTTTACATAATTCACAATTTCTTCTTTTGGCATATTCTCCTGGGCTTTCGATTTTTTATATACTTCGTTGATTATACTTTCCCTGCCTGTTTCTTTAAGTAATTCAATTGCAGCCCGGAAAGCAATAAAATCGCCAAGCTTAGCCATATCAATTCCATAGCAATCGGGGTAACGAATCTGTGGTGATGAGGATACAACAACGATTCGTTTTGGCGCCAGACGATCAAGGATACGAATGATACTATATTTCAATGTTGTACCTCGTACTATAGAATCATCTATGATAACCAGATTGTCCTCTTCTCTCTCCAGCGTTTCATATGAAATATCATAAACATGTCCGACCAGGTCATCGCGTCCATCATCCTGGGTAATGAAGGTACGGAGTTTAACATCTTTCAAAGCCACCTTCTCAATTCGCGGTTTCAGCGAGACAATACAGTTCAATTCGTCGATGGTTATCTCTTTGCCCCGGCTCACAATCTGTGCTTTTGCCTGGTCCTGCATGTGTTTTTCAATACCATCGACCATACCATAAAACGCTGTTTCAGCCGTATTTGGGATGTATGAAAATACGGTATTCCCTAATTCCCCTTTAATGGCTTTCACAATAGCCGGGGTAAGTAATGCTCCGAGTTTTTTTCGTTCACGGTAAATATCACTGTCACTACCCCGTGAAAAGTAAATCCTCTCGAAAGAGCAAGATCGTTTCTCAAAAGGGCCACGGATATTTTCCATTGCCACCATTCCATCTTTCTTGACGATCAGAGCGCCACCGGGATCAACTTCTTTAATATCTTCAATCGGAACATTCAGTGTGGTTTGAATTACGGGACGCTCCGAAGCAGCAACCACAACTTCATCGTTACGGTAATAAAAGGCAGGGCGTATGCCCCACGGATCGCGCATCACGAAAGCATCGCCATGGCCAAGCAAGCCAACAATTGAATAGCCCCCATCCCATTTCTTGCTCGACTCTCTGAGTATATTTGCTACATTGATATTTTGTGCAATTAATTCGGAAATTTCAATGTTGGAATGTCCTTTTTTCTTATAATGGGTAAATTCCGATTGATTTTCTGCATCCAGGAAATGGCCAACATTTTCAAGCATCGTAACGGTATCGATCCTTCCTCTGGGATGTTGTCCAAGCTCGACCAAATGTGTAAACATCTCATCGACATTAGTCAGGTTGAAATTGCCGGCCAAAACCAGAGTACGCGATTTCCAGTTGTTTTGTCGAAGGACGGGATGTACATTTTCTACTTTATTCTTTCCGTATGTTCCGTAACGTAAATGACCTAACAGTACTTCTCCCGAAAAAGCCAGATTTTTCTTTGCCCATGAAATATCCTTTATAAGTCCCGGTGATTTTTCTTCAGCTTCTTCAAAGTTTGACCGGATGATCTGAAATAAATCATTAATCGCTGATGGATTAATGGATCGTAATCTGTCGAGATACTCAAAGCCAGGAGGCACATCAAGTTTGATAGAAGCCATTCCGGCACCATCCTGACCCCTGTTATGCTGTTTCTCCATCAGCAGGTAGAGCTTGTTTAATCCCCACCTCCACGTGCCATATTTTAGCTGGTAATACTCAAGCGGTTTCAACAATCGTATTAATGCAATCCCACACTCGTGCCTGATCTCGTCTGTCATTCCTTATAAACAATTTATATAGGGGGATAGTTTATCATACTCCTTACAATAAAGGCATCCGGATAATATCTTTCAATTTCTTTGAGAAATTTCATTGCTTCGCTGTGAGTCCTGAAATCACCAACATACAGTAAATAAAAAGGAGAGTCGAATATATAGTAAGTTTTAATGTCCCCATAGCGGGCGGCAAATTCAGCCTGAACTTTAGGTCCGTCACTATAAGCCTGCTTCCCCGAATTAGCATAAATACGAATACGATATCCTGCAATGCCTTTGTTCTTACTCTCTTCGTATAGATGTTTATCTATAAGTTTAACGATTTCCTTACTCTGTATAATAGTGATTTTTCCGGATGCAGGAGAATATTGAATTTCGCGTATTAACCTGGTGCCCGCAAGTTGGGCATGAGCATGTAGAAAAATAAAAGGAATAATAAAAACAATTAAGTGTCTCAAGAGGTTCCCCCGTATAATATTTTCTTATCGCAAAATTAAGTTATTTTAATAAATAATAAATGCATTCCGATTGTAAGAAAATCCATAGTCAAAAATAATCAGATTGTCACATTGCGTACTTCATCAATTTCAATCTTCCTTTTTACAAGGACCGTACGTGCCGAGACAGTACCTTCAATCCTGAAATTTACATTCTGCCCTTTTTTTAAATTCATAATACCAATGGCCATTCCTAAGAAATTAGCCAGACGCACATGCATCGTAATTTCGTGTACCATATTCGATCGTGAAGGAAGAACAATTACATCGGCGGATGAAATTTTTCCGACATATTGTGAATTCATGAATAACCGGGTATCAAAATCGCTGATAGTGATACGATGAAGTGTCGGGTTCTCAATAGGAATATAAAAAGTAACAACTAACGAATTTTCTTCAAAACCTTTGATGGTTACCCCGTGTATTTCACCAACTGTTATCTCAGAAAATCGTCCGCACGATGTCAGCAATACCAAAAAAAGAAAATAACTTAAACTCTTGATACGGACCATAGAATAAATTAACTTGACAGGTGAATATAACATGTAAATGTGATATTTTATTTTAAAAAGATAATCAAAATATAAATTAGTAAACCATGAAAGTAACAAAAGATCAGATTGACTCATTCCTAAATGGTAATAAAATTGCTATTGCCGGTGTTTCAAGATCACCAAAAAAATTTGGTTATCAGGTATATAAAGAACTCATGGACAAGAACTTTCCCGTTCTTGCTATCAATCCGAATGCCGATACTATTAATGGTGAAACGTGTTATAAAAGCGTAAGTGAATTACCTGCCGATGTGGATAGTATACTTATTGTAACTCCAAAACATCAGACCGATGCTGTTTTGCATAAAGCTATAAAAAAGGGAATTAAGAACATTTGGGTGCAGCAAATGTCGGACACAGAACAAACTTTAAATATTGCCGAAGAATATCAGCGGGAAATCATTTTTGGAAAATGCGTTTTTATGTTCGCCGAACCGGTGAAAGGATTCCATAAATTTCATAAAACCCTGATAAAATTATTTGGTGGCCTGCCAAAATGAAAAACCCGGTTAATTTCTCAATATCCATCCGGCAAGCCAGTCACCAACCTGAGCAGTTCCCGTAGCCTTACCTTCAGCGATATCCTGTGTAACTACACCCGATTTTATTGATGCATCAACTGCTGCTTCCACTTTTTGTGCTTCGTTCAATAAACCGATTGATTCAAGCAGCATGGCCGCTGATAAAACTGTTGCAAGCGGATTGGCAATATCCTTCCCGGTTGCTTGCGGATAAGAGCCATGGATGGGTTCAAATACAGAAGTATGCACCCCGATCGAAGCAGAAGGCAGCAATCCCATCGATCCGGTTATTACACTGGCCTCATCAGACAGAATATCACCGAACATATTTTCTGTAATCAGCACGTCGAATTTAGTTGGCCATTGAATAATTTGCATAGCGGCATTATCCACCAGCATATGTTCTACCCTGATATCGGGGTAATCTTTCTCCATTTCCTTTATGGTCTCTCTCCATAAACGGGAAGTAGCCAGCACATTCGCTTTATCGATGGCAGTAAGTTTTTTTCGTCGCCTGGCTGCATAATCAAAAGCCAATTTAGTAACGCGAACAATTTCTGATTTTGAATATACATTAGTATCGAAGGCTTTCTGGCCGTCTTCAGTCCTGCCACGAAGTTCTCCGTAATATATTCCCCCGGTAAGCTCACGCACAACGATAAAATCGGCCCCCTTAACCAATTCAGGTCGGAGTGGCGATTTATTGATCAGCGAGCCAAAAGTGCGTACCGGCCTTATATTTGCATATAATTGTAATTTTTTCCTCATCTCGAGCAATCCCTGCTCAGGCCTTATTTTAGCTTTGGGATTATTATCGAATTTCGGGTCGCCGATAGCACCAAAAAGCACAGCATCCGATCTCATACATAAATCATGTGTCTCATCGGGATAGGGATTGCCGGTTTGCTTAATGGCTGTTGCGCCAACCAAACCGAATTCATAATCAAACCTGTGATCGAATTTTTCGCCTACAGCATCCAAAACTTTTACAGCCTGCTCAATAATTTCAGGTCCGATACCATCGCCGGGCAACTTGGCTATTCTGAAAATGCTCATAACCTTTCAGCTACCATATCCCCTACTTCCGATGTCGAATAACCCATGCGACCAGCACCCATATTCTTGATTTTATGACCGGTTACATCCATGATAGCTTCTTCAATAGCCAGTGCTGCCTTGTCTTCGCCAAGATGTTCAAGCATCATACCTCCGCATGCAATGGAAGCCAGCGGGTTGATCACATTTTTACCTGTATATTTCGGCGCTGAACCGCCAATGGGTTCGAACATGGATACACCTTCGGGATTAATATTACCTCCGGCAGCAATACCCATACCTCCCTGGGTAATAGCCCCAAGATCGGTAATAATATCGCCAAACATATTGCCTGTAACAATAACATCGAACCATTCAGGATTTTTTACCATCCACATACAGGTGGCATCGACATGGTAGTATTCCCTTGTAATATCCGGATAATCGGCCTTCCCTATTTCATGAAAAGCCCTTTCCCAGAGATCGTAAACATATGTGAGTACATTGGTTTTTCCACAAAGGGCAAGGGTATTCTTCTTATTTCGTTTCCTGGTATAATCGAATGCATAGCGCAAACAACGCTCTACCTGCATTCGGTTATAAACCATACTTTGAACAGCCACTTCATCGGAGGTTCCTTTCATGGTAAATCCTCCGATGCCGGTATACAAACCTCCTGTATTTTCACGTACTACTACATAATCGATATGCTCCGGGCCTTTATCCTTGAGCGGTGTAGGCACACCAGGGTATAATTTCACAGGCCGCAAATTGATATATTGATCCAGATCAAATCGTAAACGCAGCAGGATTCCCTTTTCAAGTATTCCGGGTTTAACATCGGGATGTCCGATAGCCCCTAAAAAAATAGAATCAAATTTTTTCATTTCTTCGGCAGCAGAATCGGGAAGTACTTCGCCGGTTTTTAAATATCGGTCGCCTCCGAAATCATATTCTTCAAAATTCAATTTGAAACCAAATTTATCAGCCGCTGCCATCAGCACTTTTTTACCTTCGCGTACCACTTCCGGACCGGTTCCATCGCCCGGTATTACGGCAATGTTATAAGTTTTACTCATAGAAAAATAATGTTTTCGGTATTAAGGGTGTATTTTTTTTGAAGCGCAAGTATACTATAATTTCCGAATAATTAAGCATAACCGGTACATTTTTATGCATGACCATAGCCTTCGATAACATTTAACATTTTAATGGTGGCAATAATAGCCGCTACAGTCTGATCGGAATCCAGTCCCCTCGTTCGTATTTCTTTCTTCCCAAATTCCCAGGTAATAACGGTTTGCACCAGGGCATCTGTTTTTCCCCCGGGAGGTATTGAAACAAAATAATCTACCAAACGCGGGATGGTTTTATTAATACTTTTATAAATTTTTCGGAGGGCCTTCATGAAGGCATCGTACTGACCATCGCCCACCGAACTTTCCTCATATTCCTTTCCGTCGATCTTAATTTTTAAACTGGCAACCGGCCTTAAACCCTTGGCAGTTGAAAGCGAAAAATTCATCACTTTGATTTTTTCTTCGATCGACTTACTCCAAAGTACATCGGATATGATATAGGGTAAATCCTCCTGAGTAACCATTTCCTTCTTATCGCCTAATTCAATGATCCGTTTTGTCACTTTTTTCATCGACTCGGGATCGAGCTCGATGCCCAGGGCTTCAAGATTTTTAGCGATATTCGACTTACCTGATGTTTTTCCCAATGCATATATACGTTTACGGCCAAATCGCTCAGGCAATAAATCGTTGAAATACAGATTATTCTTTTTATCGCCGTCGGCATGCACTCCGCTGGTCTGTGTAAACACATTATCACCGATCAGAGGTTTGTTTGGCGGAATACGGATTCCCGAGTAGGTCTCAACCATTTTACTCACCAGGGTAAGTTTCGATTCATCAATAGACAACTTATACCCGAAGTGATCGTTAACAACTGCAATTATACTCGATAGTGGTACATTTCCGGCTCTCTCGCCAAGGCCATTTATAGTTCCGTGCAAACATGTTATTCCAGCCTTTAAAGCGGCATAAACATTTGCTGTGGCAAGATCATAGTCGTTATGTGCGTGAAAATCGAAATTCAGGTCGGGATAGTTGCTGAGAATCTGCTTACAAAAAGCATAAGTTTCATCAGGATTAAGGATACCAAGTGTATCGGGCAACATGAACCGCTCAATATGCTGATCGGCAAGTTTATCGATCATCTTAAATACGTATTCCGGTGAATGACGCATTCCATTCGACCAATCCTCGAGGTATATATTTACTCTCACCGATTTTGAAGCAGCATAACTGATTACTTCTTTTATTTCGTTGATATGTTCTTCAGGTGTCTTATGAAGCTGATGGGTCAAATGATGCAATGACCCTTTTGTAAGAAGATTGATCACCTTACAGCCGGCACCTACAATCCAGTCGACAGAAGCTGTTCCGTCGATGAATCCCAGAACCTCCACTTTGTTGAGATCGTTCCGTGACGCAGCCCAAGCAGCAATTTTCTTCACTGCTTCCAGTTCTCCTTCTGATACCCTTGCTGAGGCAATCTCGATACGGTCAACTTTGAGATCTTCAAGCAATAATTTCGCCATGCTCAGCTTTTCATCAAAAGTAAAATTTACTCCCGATGTCTGTTCCCCGTCACGCAAGGTAGTATCAAGTATACTTATCTTCATTATTTACCCTCCTGCTGTTAATTTTTTTATTAAAAGAAACCGGCAGCTATCGCAAGTTATCTGCCGGCTTCCGTTTCATTCAATTCGCTCTGGAAGCCTCGAAAGACTCTATTTTGTCTTTAATGCTAAGCAGGTAATCTATATCATCATACCCGTTTATAAGGCATTCCTTTTTATAGGAATTAATTTCGAAATATTCAGATTTGCCTGATGAAAGAACAGTAATCTTCTGTTCTTCAAGACTGATCTGAACTTCTGTATTTTTATCGTTACTGATAGTATTAAACAGTTGAGATAAAAAACTTGCAGAAACTTGCACAGGTAACAAGCCATTGTTCAATGCATTATTTTTAAAAATATCGGCAAAGAAACTTGAAACTACCGCTTTAAATCCATAATCGTGGATGGCCCAGGCAGCATGCTCACGACTCGATCCGCTTCCAAAATTCTTGCCTGCTACAAGAATACTTCCCTTATAAACCGGATTGTTTAAAACAAATTCAGTGACAGGCTGATTCAGTTTATCAAACCGCCAGTCTCTGAACAGATTCTCTCCAAAACCTTCGCGGGTGGTAGCTTTCAGAAACCGCGCCGGGATTATCTGATCCGTATCCACATTCTCAATAGGAAGTGGAACACATGTGCTTCGTAATATTATAAATTTATCGATCGTCATTATATGTAATTATTTTAATTCAACATAAGTTTAAATAAATTCCCTTGGGTCTGTCACTTTACCGGTAATAGCTGCTGCTGCTGCGGTTAGCGGACTTGCAAGCATGGTTCGTGAACCGGGACCCTGACGGCCTTCAAAATTCCTGTTGGTAGTCGATACAGCATAGAGCCCCTCGGGAACTTTATCGTCGTTCATCGCCAGACATGCTGAACAGCCGGGTTGCCGAAGCTCGAATCCGGCCTCTTCCAGAATTTTATCGATCCCTTCTTCTTTAGCCTGTTTCTCAACCTGCCTTGAACCGGGTACAATCCAGGCAACAATATTATCAGCCTTCTTTCTTCCTTTTACAAATCCGGCAAACGTCCGTAAATCTTCAATACGTCCGTTCGTACAGCTGCCGACAAAAACATAATTGACTTCTTTACCCAGCATGGGTGAACCGGCTTCAAATCCCATATATTTCATCGATTTGCTGAAACTCTCCCTGGTACTCATTTCAATGGCATCAACCGACGGAATTCTTCCCGTAATAGCAACACCCATTCCGGGATTAGTACCATAGGTTATCATAGGTTCAATATCGGAAGCCCTGTAGGTTAATTCCCGATCAAAAACGGCATCCTTATCGGAATAAAGAGTTTTCCAGTACGCCAGTTTTTTATTCCACTCTTTACCTTCCGGTGCAAATTCCCTGCCTTTTACATATTCGAATGTAACTTCGTCAGGGGCTATTAAACCACCACGGGCCCCCATTTCGATGGTCATGTTACACACCGTCATACGTCCCTCCATGGTCAGGTTCCGGATAGCAGAACCGGTATATTCGACGAAATATCCTGTACCGCCACTGGCAGAGATCTGTGAAATAATATACAATATGATATCCTTTGCAACCACACCCTTTTTCAATTCGCCATCGATAGTGATACGCATACGTTTTGGCTTAGGCTGCAATATACATTGCGTGGCCAGTGCCATTTCCACCTCGCTTGTTCCGATTCCAAATGCAACACTACCAAATGCACCATGGGTTGATGTATGCGAATCGCCGCATACTATTGTCATTCCCGGCTGGGTTAATCCCAGTTCCGGACCAATTACATGAACAATACCCTGGTAAGGATGATTGAGTCCGTAATGATTGATACCGTGTTTCTTAGTATTTTCTGCCAGTTTATTCACCTGTGTCCGCGACAGCTGATCCTGAATAGGCATATGCTGATTCATTGTCGGAACATTATGATCAGGGGTAGCTACAGTTTTTTCCGGCCTGAATACTTTAATCCCCCTTTTATCCAAACCGGCAAAAGCCTGTGGACTCGTTACTTCATGAATCAGATGTCTGTCGATATACAATACACTCGGACCGCCCTCAATTTCTGTTACAACATGCGAGTCCCAAATCTTGTCAAATAATGTTTTACCCACTTTATGAAATTTTAACGTTATTTAATTTTATTCACTGCATCAATAAAAGCTTCTACCGAAGCTGTAATTATATCGGTATGACCTGAAAAACCATAATAAAGCTTTCCTTTGTTTTCGATCTGAATATGCACTTTACCCAGATCATCGATCCCCCGGGTAACTGCCTGTACTAAATACTCCTCCAGATTCACATTATGCCGTATAAGACTTTTCACAGCCCTCAGCGAAGAATCGACCGGTCCGTTACCGGACTCTGTTGCAGTAAATTCCTCTCCGTCGATATCCAGCGTAACAGTCGCCATCGGTATAGTCGACATACCGGCAAGTACCTGGAGATGTTTCAGTTTTATTTTACCTCCGTTTGATGTTTTCTTTTTACCAACAAGTACTTCCAGATCCTCATCGCGAATATCCTTTTTTTTGTCGGCAACTTCTAAAAAACGCTCATAGACCTTATCCAGTTCACCATTTTCCAGCTCATAGCCCAGTAAGCTCAACCGGTGTTTCAAAGCTGCACGCCCGCTTCGGGCTGTTAATGAAATACTCGATTCGGAAATGCCAACATCAACAGGATTGATAATTTCATAGTTTTCACGTTGCTTTAATACTCCATCCTGGTGAATTCCCGATGAATGGGAAAAAGCATTCCTGCCGACAATGGCTTTATTCGATTGAATGGGCATATTCATAAAAGATGAAACCAAACGACTGGTCCGATAAATATTTTTAGTATTTATCCCTGTCTCGATACCAAGGTGTTTCCGGCTTTTTATGATCATCACAACCTCTTCGAGCGAGGTATTTCCGGCTCTTTCACCAATCCCGTTCATTGTTACCTCAACTTGTCTTGCCCCATTCATAACACCAAAAATGGTATTTGCGGTGGCAAGTCCCAGATCGTTATGACAATGCGTTGATATGGTGGCCTTATCTATATTTTTAATATTCTCTTTCAGATACAGGATTTTTTCTCCGTATTCCTGAGGTATACAGTACCCGGTTGTATCGGGAATATTCACAACGGTTGCTCCTGCAGCTATTACTGCTTCAATAACTCGCGCCAGGTATTCATTTTCCGTACGACCGGCATCTTCGGCATAAAACTCGACATCTTCCACAAACTTTTTTGCAAATTTCACAGCATCAACCGCACGCTTAATAATTTCTTCTTCATTCGATTTCAGCTTGTTATGTATATGATAGTATGAAGTCCCGATCCCGGTATGGATTCTTTTCTTTTTGGCATATTTCAGCGAATCGGCCGCAACTTCTATATCCTTCCTGACCGCCCGTGTTAATGCGCATATTACAGGTTCCTGGATTACTTTTGATATTTCCACTACGGATTTAAAATCGCCCGGACTTGAAATTGGGAATCCTGCTTCAATAATATCTACTCCCAGCGTCTCAAGTGCTCTGGCAACTTCAATTTTTTCGACTGTATTTAACTGACAGCCCGGAACCTGCTCGCCATCGCGCAGTGTAGTATCGAAAATATATAATTTATCACTCATCTTTTGGTGTTTTAAATAATACGTTGTTAAATGTTTGAATTGAAAACTCTGTTCATTGGTTCGCGAATGAACCAATATTCTGTCTTTCCCCCCAAAGGGGGTAGCAACGTATCGAGGATGTGAATCAGTTCCTGAGGATATCTTTTCATCATATTAGTTTAAATAAAAAATTTAGGGCTGCCCTCCAGTGAGAACAGCCCTTGTATTTTTAATCTATACTTATACCATTCTCACTGTAGTATCTTAATAATACCAAGAAGAAGAATGCTGAGTATAGAAATAGTTAAATGCATCGCCTTTCAATTAGGGCACAAAAATACTGATTAATATCATATTTTAAAAATATATAACAAAAAAAACTATCTATTGTTTATTTACAAAGTTTTGAATTAGGTATAAGTAAATATTTTAATAGTTACAAACCTAATCTTCCGACTCCAATGCTGCAAGGACTTCATCGGATAATTCAAGATTATGATAAACACTCTGAACATCATCCAGATCTTCAAAATCCTCGATCACTTTCAATACTTTTTTAGCATCGCCCAATGAAAGATCCTTCGTATTGTCAGGTATGCGCTGAAGCTCGGCATTTTCGACCTCAACTCCCATCTCATCCAGCTTTTTTTGCATACTGCCAAAATCTTCGAGCGCAGTGGTAATGATAAATACTTCATCCTCAACCTCGCAATCCTCAACCCCGGCATCAATAATTTCAAGTTGAAACTCATCAGGATCGAGATCATTTTTTTTAACCGTAAAAACGCCTTTACGATCAAAAATAAAACTGAGTGAACCATTTGTACCCATGTTGCCTCCCCTCTTATTAAATATGGAGCGCACCTGGCTAACTGTTCGCTGGTTATTATCGGTGAGACACTCAATAAACACGGCAACACCGTGAGGAGCATATCCTTCGAAAGTTACTTCCTGCAAATCGGCTCCATCCTTATCAGCTTTATTAATAGCCCGTTCCACATTATCTTTTGGCATATTTGCCCCCTTTGCGTTTTGTATTGCCAAACGTAATCGCGGATTAGCCTCCTGATCGGATCCACCTTCTTTTACAGCAATGGATATTTCTTTTACTATCCGTGAAAATATCTTACCCTTCCTGGCATCGACAGCTCCCTTTTTTCGCTTAATTGTCGACCACTTACTATGTCCTGACATATAATGTGTTTTTAAGTATAGTAATCCTTTTATCTGGTATAAAATTAGGAATTTATAATAAATCAGGAAATATTTTGAACTGAGTATCTCTTGTGCAAGATTGAGGGAAAATGATCCTGGTCAATTAGTCCTTTTAAGTATTCGCTTGTTATATAATTAT
>CAYUAV010000042.1:0-13213 GCA_964442665.1 uncultured Bacteroidales bacterium | reverse complement strand
TAATTTGAGGGATAGGTCACGGATTAAAGATCGATCCGAGGTATTAAACGGATGTATCCGGTAAAATAAAGATACATTCGGTATTGTCGGGCAAAACACTGACGGATGAAACAGGACTCAGATTACCCTGAACTGATACAATCCCGAATCGGAAGTATTGCCCTGCTCATCGTGTGTAATCACTTTCCAGTAATATACTGTAGCCGGTGCAACTGGTACATTTTCCTGCCGGTTTTCCTGCAGTCCGATTTCTATAAGTTCCGGCGATTCCGTGGTACCGAAATACACATCATAACCCGCAATGTCGTTATCGATATCGCTTCCAGTCCACACCAGCGTAATATAACCGGAGGTATTTTCCACTTTTTCGGCAAAGCCGGGTGAAATGATCTCAGCCGGAAAGGGTGCGTAGAATTCAATTCCCTCGCCGGCATTATAGAATTTCCATACTTCGCTCAGGGCTGTATCCGGTGGTTCGTAAGATACCGACATGACATACCAGGAATAGGGCGTGCCCCTTTTAAGCATTACAGGCATCTTTGTTTCTGTAGTTGAGCGGTTAATTGCTTCCCCGACTGCCAGATCGGTTATCACCAGCAGGTATTCATCGGCATGCTGTCCCGGCATCCACTCAAACAATACCGTGCTTACGCTGTCAGTAACGTTTGTTCCCTCATTACATTCCGAATGATTGAAAGGAAAAACCAGCACAACAGAAGACGGAACCAGATCTTCCGTTTCCGGCCCGGTGTTATCTTTTTGACAGGAAATAAAAAGCACGATAAGTCCGAGGATAGAGTAGAGTTTTTTCATTCCTTGACAATTTTTACAGTTGACAGGTTATCGCCCCATTGAACCGACAGGAGATAAATTCCGGATTGGAGTTTTGACACATCCACCGGAACGGAATCATTGATTACCTCATTGACAGAGGACACGACCAACTGTCCACGTAGGGTATAAATACGAATAAATACTTCACCGGAATCGTCAAATTCCGATAAAATGCTGAAATAATCGCTGAAAGGATTCGGATACACAATCAATTTGTCAACTACATAATACGTTTCTTCAAAGCTTCCCTTGCAGGCTGTTTCAGTTGTGATACTTAAATAGTTCTCGCCTGTATGGAGCACCAGGCTGATAAATGATTCACCAGTAGTAAACACAGTTCCGTTAAAGAGTGTGGTATAGACCTCGCCACCCGAAAGAGTCAGTTTCAGGCGTTGTCCTTCCGGGTCGATGGAAGCTTTCACTTCCAGACTATCCGGCTGCTGAATAACAATATCAAAACACCGGTTGAAGTCCGGGCTTTCTTCAACAGTAAAGCAGAGTGCATAAGTCCCGGCCATCAGGTTTCGTATTTCGAGTGTATTAGTGAACCTGTAGGATTTATTCACGGATTCCCCGGTAATTGTCGCGGTATAGTTGTGGGTTTCATCAGCGGTAATATGAATTTTCCCATTATTGGCACTCCTGCATGATTCGCCCGTGGTAAGAATCGTAAAATTGCCGGCAGGCAGAAACAGTACAGAACATCCGTTTAGATCTACTACATCGCCAGGAGGAGTGGTCGGACAAATATCTTCCTCATCGGGAATCCCGTCGTTATCATCGTCGTCGCAAACCAGGCTGTAATGCGCCTGATCGTCGATCAACCAGTAATTTTTGGCAAGTGCCGAATCCACATTATCGACAACAATACATCGTAAACCGGGATTATGTTTCAACTCAAAATGTTCGAGGATCGTATTGTTCCCGTTATCGGCATCGACACTGATGAGTTGGTTGGAATTGGCATAGACGGCAGTAAGACCCGGGTTAAGCTGAATATTCAGTCCGGTAAGCGAATTCGCCGAACAGTGCAGTTGTACCAGGGTCGTGTTCGAACTCAGATCAAGTTCCGGGATATCATTACCGGAACAGTTAAATGCCATAAGAAGAGGATTAGCGCTTATATCAATTTCCTGTAGCAGGTTATCCGAAACATTTAAGGAATTCAGTGCTGTATTGGCTGATATATCAATCATGCTTAACTGGTTTTCACTGCAATCAAGGAATCGCAAGGCAGTAAAATCGCCAATACCTGTCAGGTCTTCAATTTCCTTATTCTTCACTATCAATGTAACGATACCGCTGATCTTTGAGGTAGGGATGTAATCGTCGAGCGGGCCACAGGTCGAATAATCGTATCCCAGATCGATCAGCGCCTGTTCGAAAGCATCGTCCGGCACCCAGGTCTCATGGTAATGACAATTTTCACTGTATCCGGCTGTTTCATCCTTCTGCCAGCCCGGAGCTGCTTCGGCAGCCTCGGCATTATCGACCTCGATGCATGACAGTGCGGGGTTCGATGTGGCATTCATACTGTTTATGGCAGTATTATTACCATTCTTTAGAACCAGTGTCAGTAACTGATTGGAGGAACATTTTATAGCGGTCAGAAAAATATTATTGGTCAGGTCGAGATCGGTCAGGTGATTGGATTGGCAATTCAGGATGCTGAGTCCGGTGAGTTCAGACAGTTCAATTGCCTGTAATTGATTGGATGAAATATCCAGTGATGACAGCACCTCGTTGGCACCCAGGTACAGAAAGATCAGATCGTTACCGGAAGCTGTCAAAACCCTGAGCATGGAATTGCCGGAAACATCAAGGCTGTCGATGGTATTACCTGAACAAACGAGCATTTCAAGATTGCTAAAATCTCCGATGCCTGTCATATCGGAAATACTCAGGTCAGACAAATCCAGCATTCCAACTGTATCAATGGCTTCAGTAAGCACATAATCATCGGGAGAACCCGTATCAAGCCCCCGGTCGATAAGCGCCTGTTCAAAAGCATCGTCGGGAACATAGGTATCGTTGTAATGGCAGTTTTCACTGTAATCTGCAATTTCGTCTTTCTGCCAGTTTTCCCCGATACGGGAAGTATCATCAATCTCTATGCATAGCAGGTCAGGATTATTAGTGGCGGTAAATATTGTAAGGTTGATATTGTTATCATTTTGAACAGATAGGCTGAACAGCTCGTTTGAAGAGCATGACAGGGAGGTGAGTTTCCGGTTATTATTCAGAACCAATGTTTGCAGCTGGTTATCAGAACAGGAGATTTCCCTGAGAGAATCTAGCAAACTCACATCCAATTCGCTGATTGCATTATGATCAACAGAAATTTTCTTTATCAGAAGGTTATTATTCAGATTGAGATTCTGAATCATATTGTTCGAACAGTCAAGTTCGATGAGAAAAGTGTTGGAAGCAGAATTCAGTGATTTCAGGGCATTGTCGCTGCAATTCAATATATTAAGTTTACCGAGATTGACGGTATTTAACAAATCCAGATTATTGGCAGAACAGGATAGAAAACTAATGGAATCGTTTAAAGACAGATCAAGTTGTGTCAGCTCATTTTTATTACAGATTAGCGTATCGAGTGACCGATTGTTGCTCAAATCTATTTCCGACAGATTATTACCTGAGAAAGATAAAATCCTGAGTGAATCGTTATTCAAAAAATTTAATTCTGCCAGTAAATTATTATTGCAGTTCAGACTTCTTAAATTTCTGTTTTCGCTTACTTCAAGTATATCCAAAAGGTTTGAGCTGCAATCGATATAAAGCAGTATGCTGTCGGAAGTGACATCAAGACCGGTAATATAATTCACCGAGCAATCGAGCCCTAAAAGAAACCTGTTAGAATTCAGATCCAAACCGGAGAGCTGATTATCGGAGCAATTCAATGTCAATAAGGTTGAATTGGCAGTCAAATTGAGTGAGTCAATATAATTACCGGAACAATTGAGGTTCAGCAATTGTAAATTATCAGAAACATCCAGGGAATTCAAATGGTTTGATGCACATATCAGGCTTATGAGATTTGCGTTGTTATTAACATTGAAGCCTGCATCTGTAATAAAGTTTGAGCTGCAGTCAAGAACCAGGAGATTGTTGTTGAAATTGAGATTCAGGGCTGTTAATTTGTTTCCGTCACAGATTAATTCAGTAAGATTCGTATTCAAGCTTACATCAAGGCTTTCGAGTAAATTGCTCCCACAGTTTAGTTTCAATAGTTCCGTATTACTGCTAACATCCAGTTCGGAGAGGTAATTTCCGACACATACAAACTTTTTAAGCAAAGTCAGAGCACTGATATCAATCGTTGTTAAGTTGTTTTCGGAACAATCAAGCGAATCCAGTGAATCAAAATCCTCAATACCTGTAAGGTCAAAGATATTTCTTCCGCTTATATCAAGAATCCTCAGTGTATCAATTGCAGATGTATATACAAAATGATCAGGAATGGTATCAAGTGCCAGATCGATCAGGGACTGTTCGAAGGCATTATCGGGGATGTAAGTTTCGAAACCATGACAATCCTCATTGTAATCTGAAGTTACATCCTTCATCCACCCGGCATAAATTCCCGTTCCGGCATTTGCAGCTGTTGCATCGGTCACTTCAATGCAGCCCAGGTCAGGATTACCGGTTGCATTGACTACTGTGAGCACAGGATTATCACGCAGGTCAAGATTTCTGAGTTGGTTATCGGAACAATCGATCGATTGCAGATTCGCATTTTCACTCACATCGATGCTTATCAACCGGTTTGAGGAAGAGTTCAGATCCATGAGTTGAGAATTAGAAGCCAGATCAAGGATCAGGAGGCTGTCATCCGAACAATTTAAAGAAAGGAGGGATATAAAATCTTTAATCCCTGTAAGATTTTTAATATTGTTGCTGCTTACATCGAGAGCGGTGACTGTATCGATAGCAGCCGTTGTCACGTAATCATCGGGAGTGCCGGAATCCAGTCCCAGGTTGATAAGGGCCAGTTCGAAATTATCATCGGGTATATACGTTTGATCGTAGCCACAATCTTCATTAAAAGAGGCAGTGGGATCCTTCATCCAACCATCGCCAATTTCCATTACATTGTCAATCTGAATGCAATCCAAATCTGGATTGTCGGAAGCATCGAAGGTTGTCAGGCTGCTGTTATTCCCGTTTCGTATGTTCAATTGCACCAGCTGGTTTCCGGAGCAATCAACTGAAGTAAGTGAGTCATTCGGGCTCAGATCAAGTTTAGATATAATATTTTCAGAGCAATTTACTGATTTAAGGAACAAGTTTCCGGATACATCCAGCAAACCCAGTTGATTTGAGGCACAGATCAACGTTTCCAGAACCCGGTTACTGTCAAGTTCCAGTTGGGTAAGCTGATTATTGGAACAAGCCAGAAAGGTCAATGAATCGTTCAGACGGACATCCAGATTTTTTAATTGATTACCCGGACAGTTCAGGTTCGTGAGAAAACGATTGTTGCTAACATCAAGAAACTGCAATTGGTTATCCGAACAGTTAATGAAGTTCAGGGAATCATTTTCAGATAAATCAATTGAAGTAAGCAGGTTGGATGCACACAATAACGACTCCAGGTCTTTATTTTGTATAAGGTTCAGTACCTGCAACTGATTTCCCGAACACACTAATTCCTCCAATAACAAATTATTACTAAGATCCAGATTGATCAACTGATTATCTGAACATCGTAAACTATACAGCGATTCATTCTCATCCAAATTGATAGTAGCGAACTTATTGGAGGATATATCCAGGTTTTCCAGCGAAGTATTGGCGGCTATATCCAGACTGCTTAAAAGGTTATCCTGACAATTCAGTTTTTCCAGATAGGTATTTGCCGAAACATTCAGACTGCTTAGCCGATTAGATGAACAATCGAGATCTGCCAACACCCTGTTACTGCTCATATCGAGAGAAACCAATTTATTATTAGAACAGTTCAAAGTTTGCAGACTATCAAAATCATCAATTCCGGTCAGATCCTCAATTCCATAGTTAAAAACATTAAGGTCAGTAACAGAATTGATATCTTCCGTAAATATCCATCCGTTGACCGTACTGTCTGTATCAATATTCAGATCAATCAACGCCTGCTCAAAATGAGTGTCAGGAATAAAGGTGGTATCCTGGCCATGTAACAGGTTCGAGGAACAGAGCAAAGGCAGTATGTAATAAAGAATTTGTTTCTTCATACTGGGTTTTTTACCGGCATTACGTAAAATTTACCTGTCCGGAATTTTTGATTTATTCAAGCACTTTCAATCCGGTAAAATTTTGAATGTACTTTTTATGTGTATGCATGGCTTTTTCAAGTCTTGACTGAACTTCCAGAATTATTTTTTCACGGTATTCGGGATTATTATCCATCTTTTGCCAGAATGGATGCTCTTCAATGGGCACAAGTATATTTGCTTGTTGGCTTTTGGTATTGTTTAATTCACCGTCGAGCAGAATACTCCTGTTATGTTGTGTTTCTTCCAGTAAGTTTATATAATTGTTCCTGGCTATTTCAATAAAGGTTTCGATTTGTTCCCTGGTTACTTCAAAATATATTATATCGTCGTCGGTGGATTGAACCACATCGTTTTTTGCTGTTACCTGGTCATAATATTCCCTGGTTTGTCCTGGTACTGACGGAATGGTATCGGTTTTAAACCCGGTAGCATCGGCATAACCGGGGACCAGGTCAGCCAATACTGCATTTGATCTTTCCATCTGTGATTTCAACTCATTGTATTCTGAGCGTATAGTCTGTAGTTCTTCTTCCTGTTGGTGCACTACCCGGTTCAGGTCGTTTGTATTGATGCCTACCGCAACATTTACAATATTTAACTCACCGATCTTTTCAAGAACCGACCAGGTCACACCGGCAATCATGTCGTAGTCTCCGGTTTCCATTTCTTCCGGATGAACTCCTTTGCCAAAACCATCTGCCAGTTCATTTGGAAGAATATAATCTCCCGGTTCTACTGGTCCCAGAACTCTCACGGGAACCTGTCCCATGAATGCAATTTTAACATAATTGCTTTCATCGCCTGATCCCGGCATGTTTCCCAGAACAATGGGATTTGTTGATACGATCATTACTTTTTCGGCACCCCAAATATTTTTGGTAACATTACCATTGTTAACGCCTACGAGTTCACCTCCCGCAAATTCTTCCGAAGAATTTTCTTTCGGGAGCCACTCAGCATAATCACCGGCTCCCGACTGGTAAGAAACACCGATATTATCATTCCGAAACTTAACATAGGTAGCTTCATCAGCAATTGAAATACCGAGATTGGCAGCAGATAGTACAACATTTGCAGCACTTGATATAAGTCCGATACCACCGGCTGCAATGAAAGATGGGATCGGAGCTGTAACACAAGCTCCCACACCTGCACAGGCAGTGGAAGAAGTTAGGTCGGCAGCAAAATCAACGGCCGACTGTGCATAATCGGCATACGCGATAACAAGGTCTGCTGAACTGGTTACAATACCTGATATTTTAAAACCGTGTTCCCATTTTTGTTCAGGATCATCTTTAAGTTCGTCCAGTGTTATGCCTTCAATACGTCCCCACATGTTGCCGGATTCTTCATCCCAGAAAGAGACATAATTGTTGCTTATCGACCGGCTGCCCTCTACTTTTATAGCAAGCCCCTGCGAACTGCCCTGGATAAGCATCGGATAGGCATTGTAGTTATCCTGTCCGCCGACAGTGTCCAGATTGGCAGATACAGTTACCTGCCCCCTCAGATCGGAAGGCCCGTTAACACCTATCTGAACAAACTCACTCGGAGCATTAAAAACGGTTGTACCGTTAAATGTGGAAGTTCCGTCCGCTCCTACGGTAAGGTCACCTGAAAGGTAAGTGGGACTGAGATTATACACATTCAGGGAATCGTTCAGATTGGTCGTTCCCTCTACATTGAGATCATTATTCAGATTCGCTCTGCCATCGACTTGTAATTCTCCTGTGAGCGTTGTGGTATTTCCGTTATTTACATCCAGCGAACTATTCAGGTTTGCGGGGCCCTGAACAGTAAGCTGACTGTTCAGTAACGCGGCATCATCCACCTCAAGCGATCCGTGCGCATAAATATTGCGGTGGTATGCATAGGGCACAAATGTCATACTTTGACGGCTCATTTCTGAATACCCGGAATTTGCTCCTCCAAAATCGATTTCCACCTTCAGGTCCTTTTGGGTGCCATCCCAGTCAATAAGGGAAAAGGCATCGGGATCGGCCTGTCCTATAATCAGGTTGATCATTCCGTAAGCATCGGTATGGGTAACCTGAACCTCCTGGTAAACTTCCTGGTTGTTTGCATCGATTATGGTAAACCGTACAGAGATCTCAGCGTTGGGTAAAATATTGCCCTCCGCATCCACTCCGGGCAGTTCCTGCCCGTTGGGATCGATAATTACTGCCTGGTAGCTTATACCGTCGGTTTGTCCGAATAAGTTTATACCTGCATAAATAATAATAAGTGTGAGTATTACTAATCGTTTCATGGGGATTCTTTTAATTGGTCAATATTTTAAATACTTCATCGAGTTTAGGCGATATGATTACTTCGATACGCCTGTTTTTCGCACGGCCTTCGCGTGTTGCATTAGTTGCTATGGGTGCATATTCACCACGGCCTGCAGCCGTCAGATTCGAAGGATTTATATTTTGGTTCTTTGCCAGGATCTCCACAACTGCTGCAGCACGTTTGGTGGATAATTCCCAGTTGTTCTGAATATTTCCGCTTCCCCGGTATGGCTGATTATCAGTGTGCCCTTCAATAAGAATATCTACATCGGGATTTTTAGCCAGCACCCCGGCCAGGGCATTTACGGCTGTTGTTCCGTTTTCTTCAAATACCCAGCTTCCGGGGCCGAACAACATATCGTTGTCGAGAGTAACATAAATTTTGTTATCATGTAAATCGACTTTTAAGCCCTTATCGCTGAAATCGAAGAGTACACTTACAAGGGTATCCTTGAGGGTCTTCATTTCAGCATCTTTGGCTTCCAGTTCCTGCTCCAGTTCATCGACATGTTCCGCTTTTTTCTCCAATACATTGATCCGCTTCAGTGTCTCTTTCAGATCGTCCTGCAGCTGGATCATCTGTGTGCTTTCAAATCCCGGAGAAGTTGATTCGGTTGCCGCAAGATCAACAAGCAGTCCGACCCCGAAATTATGTGCTTTGATCTTAAGGTTTCCCGAACCATTCTTAAACGGACCGCCCCAGCCATAGGAATATTGTGTGAAGACCGATACTTTCTCCGATATCTTGTATCGTGCTCCCAAACCACCCCTGAGCATATAGATGGGACTGTTAAAATCCTCTTCCCCCGTCAGCTTGTATACCTGGTTATTCAACGTTTGTGCCCCCCGTACCAAGAATTCAACGGAAGCCTCTCCTTTCAGATAGAATGTGAAATTGCCCGGTTTATAAAATTCATAATCCGGACCCACATTGAGTCCCAGATATGTCAGGTCCCAGGCAAAATAATTATCTACCGCCCGGTCACTGCCCTCCGATCCGTATCCGTTATAGGTTGCCAGGGCATCGATATACAGATTTCTGGTCAATATATTGGCGCGGTAACCCAGTTTCAGGAAGGTATTATGCGTCGCTTGCAGATTATCCAGCGTATTGCCCTGCGAATCTTCAAATTTAAAATTTGATAAGGTCTGTCCGCCTTCAATATAAATTTGCTGACTCTTTAAAGTGGCTGTAACTCCAAAGAGTACAGCAATCAGTAGAAATGTTTTCATTCTCAATGCTTGATTATAGTGGCTTTAAATTGTTTATCTTTTGAAATAACTGTTAACTGATACAGACCATTACTTAAATGCTCCAGCGGAATATCAATTTGTTGCACCGGCGGCAGAATTTTAATCAGAACAATTCTTCCGGTTATATCGGCTATTTTCAGTGTATAATTTCCATCAATGATCGTATCAAATGCAATAGTGACCGAGGTATGAAAAGGATTCGGATAAATCCTGGCCTGAAAGGTATTTTCCTGATTAGTATTGATGAATACTATGGTACCGGGAGGTTGCTGGAATCCCTGCCGGATAATATAGGAATCTTTTGTATAGGTCCCGATTACACTTGTCTGTCCGATGCTTTGACTGATATAAAGGAATCGACCCTGAACACTGGCAGTTCGGGATGATCCGCTCATACCCATTGTTGATCGTGCTAAAGCAATTGATTTGCCTGTATAAGCTGCTGATTTTGTTAAGAGACCAAATTCTTTTGTCTGCTCTCCCAAATATGATAAATCCCGTTCCAGGTTTCCCGATGGGTAACAAAAACCTTCCCCGATTAATGTTACTGATATTATTGTCGTGGCAATTACATGTTGAATGAATCGGTTCACTGATTCTAAGGTTTAGTTGGTATTAAGGTTCACTAAGTATATTGCGTTTAGTTAGTAACAAAAAGATATTTTCATAACTACTTTATATCGTATTGCATACAGTATGTTGCCATCTAGTTGATCACCATTTGATATTATTTTCACCGCCATGGTAAAGATGGATTATTTATGTCTTTATTATTCTCAAAGGCAGAATAGCCCCGTGATGAAGGTACAAATGCGCTACTTTGTATTGTACAAATTTTAAGAGTCATATTCAGGGTTAGTTCAATACCGGTTAAATCATAACTTATGTTGAAACATATGACTTTTCTGTTTGTTCAATCGAACTGATAATAGTTTTCGGGAAGTAATTTTACTATAACCGGGTTTTAATTACTCCGCTCCCCGGCATGAGGTGGTAACAAATGTTCTTTATACACGTAGTAATCACTCTCGCACAAACCCTGATTTTTGGGAAAAAAGAGCTATGAAGAAAGGAATAATGTAGTTTTGAACAGTTATCCATCCATAGGGAACTCAACAACTATATTGGTAATTGCTGAGTAAGAAATTAGAATGTTGAATGATATACAAATATGCCGTAACCTCATCTTATATACCCCAGGGATATTGAATCCTGGTAACACAGTAGGAACCTTCATGGCTACTTAACAGGTCCAGTTCAAAATTAAATTTTTCCATATCGCCGGCATAGGGCTCAATAAATTTTACAACATAGGTTTTTGATTCAACTCCGTATAGTTTAATGGTTAAATCATATAAACAGAGGCAATTACAGAGCGATCCATTTTCGAACTCCTGTATTATGATTGTGTCACTACTCAAAGAAACATCACAATATAAGCTGTCAGGGCAGCAGTTAAATCCGGCATTTATATGTTCCAATATTAGTTCGTTATTTGAAGCATTGAACATGAAGTTAATGCAACTGAGAGTATCAGGCGTATTATTTTTCAACGAACCTGATTTAAAAGTTTTACAGTCGCTATTGCTTATTAATTCTCCGGAAAAATCTAATGGAGTATTCCCTCCATAATCAATCTGTCCCCACGGGTATAGCTTCCTGGTTACACAATAAGTTCCTTCGTTGCTACTTGTGAGGTCTGCATTAAAAAATAGCTTTTCCTGGTCGCCGCAGTAAGGCTCTGTAATTTTAACATAGTATTTTTTAGGTTCAATTCCTTTCAATTCAATATCCAGGTCATACAGGCAATTGCAATCACACAGGGCTTCATTTTCAAACTCTTGTATACTAATTGTGTCATTACTTACGGATATTTCGCAATAAACACTATCAAAGCAACAATTAAATCCGGCATTTATATGATGCAGTTTTAGCTTGTTTTGTGAAGCATTAAATTCATAGCTGATACAACTCAGGGTATCCGGAGTCTCTGAGTCGTTATGAGATGATTTAATGAATTTACAATCGGTATGATTAATAATTTTACCCGAAACAACCAATGGATCATTGTCTCCATTTATTTCTTTCTCCTGCTCACAACCGGAACATACAAATGAAAGCATGCCTGCAAGTAGTATTAAATAAAATAGTGTTTTCATGGTTCTGTTTTTTAACATATGGTAGATGAAATTCACAGGATTAAGGTTGCGTAATGTTACCCGTTGTCATTTCATTTCAGGTGGCAATCGAATATCTTTTCCTTCCAACCGTAATTTACATATTCATGCAATCAACGTCAAATGTCTGATTAAAACAATAAATCTCCTTGTTCGGTATAAATCTGGTCCGACGTTACTTGTAAATGGCTGGGGAGTTGGCTAATCTTTTTTATCGTTCATACTGATTTTCAGACATTACCTTTAATTATCATGCGCTCACAATGAAGGGACAATAAATATACTTAATACCTAATATTTGTCTTGTTTGTTTTACATCCTGAAACCCACACCTAACCGGATAGCTACTCCAACAGGTCCGTTATAAAAGCCAATAGTCCCCTGGGTCCGTTCATGTTGTGGTATGACCGGATTATCCACTGTAAATAAGGTGTAACGAGAAGTTACAACTGCCAGTGGCACATCGAAGTCGATAAACCATTTTTCACCAAGCCGGTATTCAATTCCGGGAATTACCGATAGATACAGCCCGACAGAGGTAGTTGAAGTCATAAATTCATTGGAGGTCGACGGGATCCTTTTACTCCAGGTAAAAAACGGTGTGGCCGAAAATCCGAGTGAAGTACTTAAGTTTTTCCAGTGCTTGTTCTTAAATAATTTCACATTATATTCGTAGCGAAGGAAGAATTCGAATTCTTTAACCGATCCCTCCGAAAGAACATTTATTATCCGGCCTGTTGAATCCTCATAATTATATTCTTTTGTGAAATCGCTCCCAAATCGGATACGTGAAATCTCCAGCTCTGAGAAATTGCCATTTTTATTGTAAAACGCAAATGCTGGCGAAAAATTAAAACCATTTATTTCTTCCTCATAAATAATTCTTGAAATACCATCGGTATTTTCCGATTCGGGATAAAAATACTGAGGTGTGAAATCGAAGTTCGTGTATAATTTTAAAGCTCTGTCTGCTTTGTCTTCCTGGCTTGAAGCAGAAATGCTGCATACAATCAGGATGAATAGTAAAACCGGTTGGATTCTTGTCATAGTAATAATATATTAGGATTGACACCTTTTAAACGAAGAATTCAGGATTTAATTATTTATGTTACATAAATACAATTTCTCATTATTTCTGATGAGGATAATAAAAGGACCGGTTATAATTCACTTTCCTGATGAATCTCAAAGTCATACCGGGTTCGTGTATGGCTTAAAGTATTCGGATGTCAAACTGCTGAATTTTTTTAATATTCTAATCAGGATCATTTGATGGCATATAACCCCGCCTGCATATACGACATCCAAAACAATTCTGTTACCCTGAATCCTGCTCTTCTTAATATATCCAGATGTTCATTTACCGTTATCGGAAAGTAATCCTTATCAAACC
>CAYUAV010000041.1:0-13242 GCA_964442665.1 uncultured Bacteroidales bacterium | reverse complement strand
GGTTTGAGTTTTCATAAACAATCGTTTTGTATCGGTAAACTGGTCGGCAATATGTTTCGAAACCGCATCTTCTCCACCCGGACTTATTCTCACATCGATAATTACAGCATCTGTATTTTGTTGCACAAAGCATTCCTTTGCATTGTTGATAAAATCCATGTCTCCGTAATCTTCCCCGCCGATAAAGAAATATCCGATTCTTATATTGCCCGTGTATGCAGGATCAATAATACCGTAGAAGAGTAAATTATAGGATGAGGTTAACTCATACTGGTTGCCAAGGTACTTTTCTTTGATCAGGTGGATCCACTTAGCGGTATCGCTTTGGTATTCTTCATATTCCGAATCGGGAAATACAGGGCGATGGTAAAGGCTTCCGGCCCGGAATTCCTCCCTTTCGGGGGCAAACAGATATACATGGTTATCGTTCAGGTTTGACAGCATCGATGTTAATATGCCGTAAAGCTCATCATCGCCGGTATTCGGATGAACCAGAGGGCGGTATGCGGTATATATGGAATCCCAGTTGATATTTTTTAATTCAAACAGGGCATACAGACGGTCATATTCGTTCCACATGCATTCGAACACCTGTTCCGGATTGTTGCTGTACTCCACATGTATGATCATCTTTTCACAAGAAACTATCAAAAAAGCACCGATAATGATAAGTAATATTATGTGTTTCATTCGATCAGAATTTATAAGATAGCCCAACGTTTAACGCATTAATGAGGGAAGTATAATCCCTGTTTATTCTGCATTTGTAGTACGTATTGTTATATACTGCTGAAAAGTTAAATTTCTCAGAGAAGGCATAGGTGTATTCTATTGTAAGTTTTGAATAGAACAGATTATTCAGAAACATTGGCTTTCCCGAATAGAAATGACTAATTATGGATCCATACATGACGTCATTATTCCACGTGGCATAAGGGGGTCTGTCGACCATTGAGATCAGGGGAAATTGCCATGAGGCACTGACAGAATGTTTTGCGTTTATTGAATACTGCAATCTTCCTTTTGGCCCCAGTGAATAACTAAGGATCCATGTTTGCGGATATATAATCTGGATGTAGTTGTTTATTATCCCTCCGATAAACAGGTCCGTCCCGGAACGATCCATGTTCAGTTTTCGTAAATGTTCGTAACTTAAATTTCCGGTGATAGCTTTCCACGGATAAGCCTTATATGTTTCTGCCTCATTATGGCTCGTGTAGTTGAATTCATTTTTTATAGAATGATCCTGAGGATAAAATGGCAAATTGATAAACTGAAGTTCGATTTTATTCAGACTTTTTGTTGTTTGCCAGGTATAATTCGTTGAAATATCCAATCCATTCCCGATAAATAACAGAGGCGAAAATGATTTGTCCAATAGTCCCGCACGGTACCAGCCAAAGGAAATTCCAATCGAGTTTTTCCTGTTTTCATAAGTATTAATGGATTGGCCAAATACCGATAAAGACAATGTTATCGCGACCAGGTTACATATAAAATATTTTTTCATTTCCTTAATAGCTCATTTTAACAAGTCTATTCCTCTTTCCAACGCCCTGTCAATCCCATTGGCAATATCTGCCGAATCATTTTTAACAAGGATGTCCGGCGCTATCCCGATCCCTTCCCAGCTGCGATTGTCTTTATCTTTCCATTCGCCGATGCTTACCGAATAACCCCAGCCATTAGGAAGTTCCCTCAATATCATATCGGAAAAAGCACCGGAGGTCGTATCACCGATTTGTGTAATACTATCCAGTGTATGCATTGCCAATGTAAATGTTTCAGCAGCGCTTACGCTGAAACGATCTGTTAATAGGACCAAAGGTTTCGTATACCTGTAGCCTTTTTCAGGCTCTACATACATTTTGAGAGGAGTTGTAAAGTTATCATGTTCAGGTCCATTTCTCAGGCTGACAGTCATGAATAACCTTTTACTTGTGGCAAACCTTCCGGCAATGTATTTACTTATACGGTCGTCGCCTCCCGGATGGATACGGATATCGACAATTGTGCCCTTTGTATCTTTCAAATAATCCAATATTTTATCCATTGCTTTGCTCCAATATCCAATGGATTTGTTGAATGCATGAAAGTGAATATAACCGATATTTCCCGGAAATTTACCGTAGGCAATTTCATCGGAATATTCAATAAATTCATCGAGGTAATTATTTTTAACTACACTTAATTTAAAATCGTTGCACTTATTTAAACTGCCTAGAATTCCCGAATTATATTCTTTAAGATCTGGGGTAGTAGGGTAAAGACTCACATGATTATCATTTAAATGGCTCAGCAAGCCGGTTACAACCTGGTAAAATTCTTCATCGCTCATGCTTTCATGAACCTGAGGACGATATATGCCATACAACGAGTCCCAGTTGATATTCCTGACAATGAATTGTCCGTACAGGTGATCAAAATCGTTCCAGAGATAATCGAAATTACTTACAGGATCATTCGGCACTTCATCATATAATAATGTTTTATCACATGAGGTTAAAAGTAAAAAAAGAAGTCCCGGGAAAAGAGTAAATATTTTTATCATTTTAGTTGGTTTTATTTTTAAATGACCTTACGAATTGAATCTGAATGCCATTATTATAAGCCTTCAGTCCCATTTTTTCTGAATCATGATACCAGTAAAACTGATAGGATAATACGGCAGACCAGCGACTGCTTAATCTGATTTGTGCATTAAATGTATAATCAAACCGTTGGAAATGATTTATTGCTTCGACCTCGGTTCCTTTCTCAAAGAGACTGATAACATAGCCATGTTTTTCGGATAAAGGATCCCTGGAATAGGGAAACCGTGTAATCAGGCTGAATAGGGAAAAGGAGAAAGATGAGCTAAAAAGATATTTATCATTCAACCTGCACTGAACATAGGTTTTGGGATTCAACGATAATTGATTGGAAGCAAAAGGTGCGAGCGACATGGAATATACCATGAATTCCTGAATTTGACCGCCAGTATACCATCGTATTTTATTATCAAGAAACGCGCCTGTTTTAACTAAATATTCCGTATTTATTTCAAACTGGCCGATTGGCAAATAGTGGAGCCTGATTGTGATATCGTTCTGGTTTCCGTCATTATCGGTTTCGCCATATATAACTTCTCTTGTCTTAAACCTTTTAGTGTGCATCAGACCCGGGGTAAGGATCAGGTTTGTACTGAACATACGTTTGTCAGTATATCGCTGAAAGCCTATTTGGACAGGGACCGATGCAGAAGAATAGATCAGCGGTGTTGCCTGCCTGTCAAGTATTCTGAAATTTGAATACCCGAGAGAATAAACCATTGATCTGTCTATGGCAATACTGTCACTTGCTTTCAGGTTTACAGAAACCAGTTGATATAAAAGAATCAGAACTACAAGTGTTTGAATATGTGTAATCTTAGTTTGCATATTTGTTTTTAACCTAAATGTCAAATTATTAGTTAAAAGGTTGCATATTAATTTTAATGGTACTCTAATGAATCGGTTTAAAAATTGATCCTGTAAAGTCCCATCGGGAAAATACCCTGCTGGTATTGAATTTCAATATTTTTATTCACCGGACTGTAATACCTGGCATATTCATTTTTATGATTGGTCATATTCGATAAATCAAAAGCGATTTCCTGGGTTACTTTTTTCCCCTGGAATAAAAAGCTGATCCTGCTATCCAGTCTGAAATACTCATTTTGCTGTAATTCAAAAGCATGATCATACGAATACACTTCACCCCCCTGTAAAATGGTTTGTTCCATGTTTAAAGGCACACTGCGCATGCCCCCGGCATAAACACCACGGATATTCACATTGAGCGAGCTGTGTTTTCCTACCTTCCACTCATATCCGCCCAGTGCATTAAAAACATAATTTCCGTTAAAAGCTGTATTCCTTAAGATGTTATCGCTTCCCCGGTATTTCGAGTCGAATAACGATCCCGTGATTAAAAAGTAATATCCCTGACTTAAAAACTTTTCAAACGTCATTTCTATTCCATAGTTCCTTCCTGTACCTTTATTTACCAGGCTGTCGATATCCGATGTCTCGCCACCGTACCGGTAATTGATCATGGAGAAGTAGCTTTTCCTTTTTTCCACGGGGATGTTATACAGGTATTCATAGTAAGCCTCTACCTTCAGATGTAAATTGGAAGAAATGGAATAATCATGGCCCAAAACCAGTTGATGGCTCTTTGAAAAATCGAGGTTTTTATTCGTTTGGATTAAAACTTCATTCTGCGAGCCTTCCTCTACTGTCCGGGTTTCCAGCACATAATACAAATAGGGTTGGAGCTGGCTGTGCATACCGTATCCGAAATTAATTGAACGGCTGTTACTATACTGCCATTTCAGCCCAACACGGGGTTCGATGGAAAAAGTGTTGTTATACAGAAAGTGAGAATAATAAATGCCTGAATTTACCGATACATTATCGGAGAATTTATGTTTCCATTCCAAGTAACCTTGCAACAGGAACAGGTTTTTTTCTTCTATGGTAAACGGATTATTATACACCATGCTGTCGTTATTGAAATAATATTCGTAATCCTTATAATGGTAATCGAGGGATGTGTTTTCCATTAAAATCCCTATATCCGCTGTGTTTTTTGAATTAAATTTTTTAATAAGTTTGGAGGATATGGCCAGCCTGTTTTCGTTTTCCAGGTTCTCTCGTATGTTCTTGTTGTTTCCTTCATCCGATATTGAATCCCTGTAGTTAAAGGGTCTCCTGGACGAAACGCTAATGGTATTTATCATTCGTAAATCCTGATTAAAGAAGTGCATCCATCGCATACCCGTAACGCCGGTCTTAGATCCCGGAGTATTCCTGACGATTCTCGTAATGTTTTCACTGGAGTAAATAGTATCCTCCATGGAAATATTGCTGATTCCACCCAGGCAAAAAAAAGACAGATTACCTTTCGATAAAGGGAAATTGAATTTAAACGTAATATCTTTATAATGGGGCATGCCTTCGACCCATAACAGTTCTCCGACCAATTCTAGCATGGAGTACCTTACATTGATCAGGTAAGATGATTTTGTTCGTTTTGAAATGGGTCCTTCCATTCCGAATTCAAAACCGTTGAAACCAAGCTGGGCGAGAAATTCAGTCTTTTCATAATTCCCGTTTCTTAATTTCAGGTCGAAGACTCCCGAAGTTCCGTTTCCATATTCTGCCGGAAAAGTACCGGTGAAGAAATCCGATTTTTTTAGCAGGTTATTGTTCAACATGCTGATTGCACCGCCATTGGTGCCCAATTCATCAAAATGATTCGGACTGGGTATGGGTATGTCTTCGAGGCGCCAGATGAGGCCGGTTGGTGCATTCCCCCTTATGATAATATCATTTCGCTGATCGCCGGCTGTAAAAACACCTGCAAAATTTGCTGCCATCCGGGCAGGATCACCCAGGCTTCCTGCATATTTTTCCGTTTCTTCAATCGTGAATGATCGTGCACTAACTGTTGCCATTTCGTTTAAGGGTTCGCTTTTTATAGTTGCCGTTACTTTCACTTCATCGATTTCCTGAACAGATTCTTCCAATTCAATCGTTAAAATGGTTTCTTTCGCACTTATAATTAATATGTCATCAAATTGTTTTTTCTTATACCCGACAAATCTTGCAGTAATTGTCTGCCTTCCAATCGGCACATCGGGAATTGAAAAATAACCGTTTATATCAGATACCCTTCCTAACTGTGGAGAAGTGCTATTTACAATGATAGTCGCCCCGATCAGGGGTATGTCCGAATCCTTATCGATAACACGACCTTTGATAGTCTGTGTTATGCAATCATAGCTCTTTTTAAAAATAACCAACTGCTCATTTATTATTTTGAAATCATACGATTCACCCAGTATCCGTATCAAAAAACTTTTCAGTTTTTCCTCATTCACATCCGCCGTTATTTTCTTATCACCGAATATTTCGGGATCATAGGAAATATTTATAGAGTATTTTTCCGCAACTTCATCAAGGATCTCAACAAGCGGTCTATTGTTGGCTTTAATAGTAATTTTCTTTTCGAGAAGATCATCCTGTGCATATGTTTTTATGCTAATTGTCCACAAAAAGGCAATAGATATCCATACTAATTTTTTCATAGTTTATAGTATTCAATTAAAAATCGATTTCAGAATTTTGAAATACTTACTTTCCGTTATTTGGTACAGAAATAAGAATTATTCATTCATGAATACATACTCATTATTATTTTGTTTCTTAATATCTACATGTAAAGTGGTTTTTAGGATTTCAATTATTGAGTCGACCGGTTGGTTATAAAATGCGGCGGTAAGTCTTCGTTTATTAATTTTTTCATTGGTAATAAAATGAATGGAATATACCTTTTCCAATTTATCCAATACTTCGGGCAGACCTTTGTTTCTGAATTTAAACTGTTTGGTTTTCCATGCAATGGCATTTTCGTCTTCAATGCCATTTACCAAACATTTCTTTAACAGGGAGCTGTATGTACATTCATATCCCTTTTCAATAATACAACTATTGCCGGCAGGTATTTGTTTTGCTGATAATTCGACCTTCCCCCTGTTCACAATAACAGTAACCTCGTCAGGGTTTACTGCATTTACATTAAACTCAGTTCCCAATACCTTTATACAGGTCTCGGTTGTTTTAACAAGGAAAGGCATTTCGGTATTTCTGGTCACGACAAAATAGGCTTCGCCGTGGAGCTCGACCTCTCGTGACGATTTTCCGTATCTTTTTGCGTATTTGAGTGTTGAATTTTCATTTAATGTAACCTCCGTACCATCCGTCATAATTTTTGTATTTCGTTGGTTTTCCCCTGTCTCCAGAACAATATACTTCATTGAATGCATTATCTGCATGGCAGTGAAACCGATACAGATGAAAATTATAAGAATGGCAGCTATACGTAAAAAGAATCTGAGCGTAACGATTATATTATGGTACTCATTCTTTTGTACTTTTTTCAATGCCCCGTTCAGGTCGATTCCGTTAACATAACGATATGCTTCGGGATTGTTATAAACATGCTCGAGTTTACCGAATAGTACTTTATACTTTTCGCTTTGGCCCAACCATTCAAGGATGTACTTTTCTTCTTCAGGCGAGGTTTCCCCGGCTAGTTTTTTGCCAAGTAAAATGTAATCGATATGGTTTGTTATTTCTTTCATGATGCGTCTGTTAAGAAGTGTAAAAAAAGCTGTTTTACCCTGAAACGAATTCTCAAATATTTATTTGGCGGAGTATTAAAAGACTGATTATAATCAGATTAATATATTTTAAAATAACAGCCGAAAGTTTTTTCAATGCGATGCCGATCTGTGTTTCCACGGTTTTGACCGAAATCCCGAGCTTATCAGCTATTTCCTTGTGTTTTAATCGTTCAAACCTGCTTAATTCAAATATCTCTTTGCATTTAGAAGGTAACATATCAATGGTTTCATAGACTGCTTTTTCAAGCTCATATTCCTCCAGTATTTCAGAGGGAATGCCTGAATCATAAATCAGATCATTATGTTCTTTCTCTAAGGATGTTGTTCGGTGCCTTTTTTTATTGTATTGGTTGCATTTATAATACAGGGCTCTGAATAGGTAATTTCTGAAATTTGTTTGAATCGATAATTTTACCTTGTTAGTATAAATTTCAATGAAAAGTTCCTGGACAATATCTTCGGCTTTTTCATATTTTCCGGTATTGTGAATGGCTATATAACATAACGATTTATAATACTTTTTAAAGAGAGTTTCAAAAGCCTTTTCATTCCCGGCTTTCCATTTTTCAATGAGCTGCAGATCATGATCTCTTTCCATTGATGAATTGTTTTGAAAATTGTATGTATTGATAATCAGTCATAAATACAATTTTTTTTGTGAGGGGTTGCATTTAGGACTTTAATTCGCTTTGTTTTTTAACGATGTTCCGGAGTAACTTTCTTTCCTAAACTTTATCAATATTATTCCACACGTGTCTTAAAATGCCAAACCCCAAAACCCTGGCATATCGCATCATCTAATTATGTCAGGTCCGAATATCATCTTGTTGATAAATCCAGCTAAAAAATTGAGCCTCCGCCGCTCGGCGTAGACTGCTTACTCCAACACCCTGACAGGGTGCAGGACCCTATCAGGGTATGTCGACGTTAACAGATAGTCTGCAATCCGCATTAAAAAGTCTCATAAACCCCAGATCACTCCGCTCGCCGGGATTTTGCCCCCTTCGGGAAGGTACTTCAATTCCTGATTTTGCAATGCGCATTGTAGTACTCCCTCAATCTGCGATCATACGGTCTTAAATCGCTTGAGACTTCCGGTATTCCATCGCTCTTGTGAACCGGCAGACCGAAGGTATGATGCTCGTACATGTGTATGAAGAGCCGTTCGAGTTGTAAAATAATCTCTTCCATTTCCGGATCCTCCTTATCGACCCGGGAGGAAGCTTTCAGCAAAAAATCCGTGAAGTATGGCGGACATTTGCCAAATTTCCAGTTAATGATAAATAGTAGCTTCAGGCGCCGCTTTTCTTCCGAGTTGTTCATTCTATCATGCATCTGCGCCGTGACCGGATTTTGAGAGAGCAGCATATCGACAGATTTGATCATGCCGCTTTCCAACCACTGAAATTTCTTGACGAGATCCGGATGACCCTCAGAGCAGAACCGGACGTATTTAATAAGGTCAGTGCGAGTGTCACAGGTACCGAACTAAACTCAAAAGCATAAGCGATGAAGATCTTTAATCTCCGGATAAAATCGATTTGTTTCATTGCTCTGAAAATATAAATGAATAACTCCTGCCTGCTTTGCCGGAACAAAATAGGAAGTAAATTTCATATGTCTTTACCATTTGTTCATCTGTCTTTTTAAAATCTTTAATGATCACCTGCTACTTACGTTAATCCTAAATTAAAAAATTGAATTTATTCAATATCGAAAAGACAGACCTATAAAATAAACTTTTGATGAATTACTTTTTAGTCCATAATATACACCTGTATCCAATTTCAAATATTCCTTCCAGTCATATACCAATCCTGAATTTATAAAGTATTCATAACTTTTTAATTCACTTTCTCCGGTTATTAAGCTTTCGGCAAAAAAATTAATATTTCTGATTAAATGGTGTGCAAATGTGGTAGATACAAGTGAGTTGATATGATATCCACAACCATTTTGATTTTCTACATAATCAATTTCAATCTGCGTGCCAAAACCCCAATTGCTTGGCAGAGATATAGAATAAGGGAGAACTAATCCACCTGTAATTTTTGCATCGGAACCAGTGGAAATATTTACAAAGGGAAGAATAGCCATAGCTGTTTTGCCTTTGTCGTTTCCCCATATGTTTTGTTTTGCCCTTATGGTAATTGTGTTGAACGATGATCTTGTTTCTGTCGAATTTCCGCTTATGTACCTAGTGTAAACAAAAGACTCGGCAATGAATTGAATATCCAACGAATTGGTGATACCTGATTTGATGTTAAAAACGTTGAACGAATTTTCTATAGTTTTAGCGCCATTTGTGGATGAATAATCGGATTTAAACAAATCTGTTTCGAACTGAAAATGCCCGGCATCCACCGTATATGGGCTTTCTGTTGCATCAGGGCGATCCGTTTCGAAGCTTCTCATTTATTCTTTAGGACATGAATTAAAAAGATGGTAATTACATTTTGTTGAATCCAGCAAAGACTGCCCATAAATTGAATAAGTTAATGCTAGCAGAACAGGAAAAATAATGTGTCTGATCATACTACTTCTTGGTTACAATTAGTATAGGAATCTTTATTTTGTGCCTAACCGAATCAACTGTAGTGCCAAACACAAGGTCTTTAAATCCTCCATGTCCGTGCTCACCCATAACCAATAGATCCGAATCTATAGTTGTAATTATTTTTGCTATTTCGGTCGAGGCTTTTCCAAAACCTATTTGGATATTAACATTATAACCTAATTCCTGCAATTTGTTTTGGTATTTAACCAAACTATCGTGGTCTAACTGGGTTTCGTAATCCATTGTATTTTTGCCCAAATAACGTGCTGCCGCACTTTCTACAATATGTATGAATGTGTAGTTCGCTGTTTTTCCACCTTGATTTAGCGCACTTTTTATTATTTGTTGGTCATGACCCGAGAAATCAATGGCCATGGCAATATGTTTATAAGTTATGGATTCTATTTTATCAAAATCTACGGCTTGTCCATGTGGCAACTGTGCTCTTTTTTTGGCAGCTGAAGTTACAAATGGATGAATAAAAACATATCCTAAAAGAGCAAGGCAGGCCAATGCAATCGGAATTACAATAGTATATATTAGTATTTTATGCTCTCCAGCAGCAATAATCCAGTCTGATATTTCATCCATTACGAGATGTATATTCAGATAAACAATGATGGATGCGCTGATCCATGCCAAAATTTTAACCCAGGGTTTTATGGCAAATTCTTTCATCAATTTTTTATCAGAATTAAAATGGATAAGAGGAATGACCGCAAATCCCAATTGTAAACTTAATACTACCTGACTTAAAATCAACAAGCTCCCCAAAGCTTTATCTCCAAAATAGAGAATTGTAAATATTGCGGGGATTATTGCCAGTAACCGGGTAATCAATCTTCTCAACCAAGGTTGAATTCTTAAATTTAGATGGCCTTCCATCACAATTTGCCCGGCCAATGTGCCTGTTATTGTCGAACTTTGCCCGGAAGCAATCAGAGCAATAGCAAAAAATGTGGGAGCTGCATTTCCGAATAATTTATTTAGCAAGATCGAGGCATCCTGTATTTCGGCAACATGAAAATATCCATTAACATAAAATGCAGCCGCTGCTAATACTAAAATGGCAGCATTTACAAAAAAAGCTAAATTAAGGGCAATGGTGGTATCAAAAAAATTCATCTTTATTGCATTTTTCATTCCAGCCGATGACCGTTCAAACTTTCTGGTTTGAACCAGCGAAGAATGCAAATAAAGGTTATGTGGCATAACTGTTGCACCAATAATCCCAATAGCAATATACAGAGCATCGCCACTTAATCCCGCCGGAATGAACCCATGCAATACATCACCGTAAACGGGTGAAACAATCAGCATTTCGATTAAAAAGGAAAAACCAATAATAAAAACCAGCGAGACAATGAACACTTCCATTGTCCGCATTCCTTTATTCAATAAAAAAAGCAGTAGTATTGTATCTAAAGCAGTAAGACTTATGCCCCAAATTAATGGAAGACCAAATAATAAATTAAGTCCTATGGCCATCCCAACAATCTCTGCCAGATCGCAAGCTGCAATAGCAATTTCTGCTAAAATATAAAGAGGGATATTTGCCCATTTGGGATAGGCATTTTTTGATGCCTGGGCCAGGTCCATACCTCTTACAATGCCTAATCGGGCACTTAGTGACTGTAAGAGTACAGCAATAAGATTGGACATTAGCAATACCCAAATTAGCTTGTATCCGAACTCGGAGCCTCCTGCAATATCTGTTGCCCAATTTCCAGGATCCATATAACCCACGCTTACCAAATAGGCAGGACCTAAAAAGGCTAAAATTTTTCTCCACCCTTTTTTATCTGTTCGTATCGTAGAGTGTACTTCACTTAATGATTCTGATTTCATCTATTAAAAATATAATTTGCAATCTTTAACTTCAAAAGTAATAACTTAGATTAATCTAACAATTATGTTAGGTAATTTGTTTAATTTTGTTTCGAAAAAATAAATAATAATGTCTTCACCAACTGAGGAGAATTATTTAAAATCGTTGTATTCGCTTGCAGATGTAAACGGAGAGGTGAGCATATCTGAATTGAGCAGTTTGCTTAATGTGAGCCTGCCCACTGTAAACAGCATGGTGAAAAATCTAAAGAAACAAGGGTTGGTGAATTATGAAAAATACAAACCGATTTCTCTAACTGATAAGGGCAAGAAAGAAGCCTCTTTTGTGCTTCGGAAGCACCGCTTAACAGAGATGTATTTGGTAAATAAAATGGGGTTTGGCTGGGAAGAAGTGCATGAAATTGCAGAACAATTGGAACATATTCAATCCCTTAATTTTTTTACCAGAATGGATGAGCTCCTCGGATTCCCAAAAATTGATCCACATGGCTCACCGATCCCTGATAAAAATGGTAAAATTACCTCCATATCATGCATTAAGCTGAGTGATTGTAAGATAGGAGAAACCGTTAAATTGATTGCACTTGCCCATTCGTCAACTGATTTTTTAAAGTTTTTGAATAATCGCGAATTGAGCTTAGGAACTATTCTGGAAATTAAGTCCATTGAATATTTTGATAGCAGTATGACAATATGTTACAATAACCATTCATCTGAAGTATTCTCTCAAATTGTTTGCGACAGCTTATTAGTTGAGTACTTAAAATAAGCTAGTTGAAAAATTGCTAAAATGCAAGTGTGTGGAAGCAAAGCGACGGTTGTAGGACGGGCTGGGAAACTCTTGCTTTACTCACACTGTAATTATATTTTAATTGTGTTCGTGAGCTTACTACGTTCGGTTGTGCGTTGGCTATCATTTTATTTTGTCATTTTATCGGTTTAGTTTCATTGTTGCACAGTCGCTCCTCCGCTTGTGCGTAACTCGTTTATAGCAAAAATTATTCTAATTTCACTATAACTTATTCAACCAATAATCGGGGGATAAATTGAAATTCGAGTTTCAATTATCCTCACTATCATTATTAATCAGTACAAATTACAATCTCATTACTTTAAAAACAAATTTTCCCATCGCCCCGCTCGCGCGGATTTACAATCCGGGCGTTGCTATCACGATGCAAGTCAATCAGAGTTTATGCCATTATAAAACAGTCTCACAAAACCCACATTAAAATGTCACTATTATCCGAGGCATTCTTAATCTTTAGCCTGTTGCATAAACGATTTTTATGCTGGCTGCAGAATATAAACTTTCTTACCCGCTCAATTTCTTGAAAATAAATTAATAAAAAGCTGTTCCGGATACTTTTTGTTCCTGGCAACCGTCATTTCATATCCCCTTTCAGGATGTTTTAAAAGGCCGGTCTATATTATATTTGCCAACTCCTAAAAAATGAATGGATTGAATGATCAGGAAAATTGCTATCATGCCAAACAATATAGCGCTTAATTCATGCAGAAAAGTGCCATTCCTATACAAATCATATACAGGCCGTTTACCACAATATAAATCAGTTTCTGGGTATGGAAAACCATATGCGTAAATACTTCCGACACCAGCTGCCTG
>CAYUAV010000040.1:0-13482 GCA_964442665.1 uncultured Bacteroidales bacterium | reverse complement strand
CTTCTTAATAATGTGGAACACCTGAACTGGTATTTGCGTCATGAAGATGATATCAGGTTTCTAAAAAAATACAAGCATAATCCGAAGTATCTTACTTCCGTCCTTTTCGATACCTCCGGAATAACTTTTTTTAATGATATCCAAAAGATTATTGGGAATTCCGATCTCCTGATCATTGCTATTCCTGCTCCGTTTCTTGAAGAATCCATGCAAGTTCCAGACAACCTGTTACGAAATAAATTCATTGTCTCTGCGGTGAAAGGTATTATTCCCGGTCATAACCTGACTGTAGCCGAATTTTTCAACCAGGTTCATCATGTACCCTTCAGCTCGGTGGCTATTATTTCAGGGCCCTGCCATGCCGAAGAAATAGCTCTGGAAAGATTATCCTATCTGACTATTTCGTCGAAAAATAAAAATGATGCCCGTTATATTGCCGAAATAATAAGCTGTTACTATGTGAAGACTAAAATTTCAACCGATATATACGGAACTGAATATGCAGCAGTATTAAAAAATATTGTTGCCATTGGTGCAGGTATTTGTCACGGACTGGGGTATGGCGATAACTTCCAGGCAGTACTTGTTTCGAATGCGCATCAGGAGATTAAACGTTTTCTGGATAAAACCTATAAGAGCAAACGTAAAATCAACAGTTCACCTTATCTCGGCGATCTGTTGGTTACAACTTACTCTCAATTCAGCAGGAATCGTACCCTGGGAACCATGATCGGTAAAGGATATTCGGTACGTTCGGCACAATTGGAAATGAATATGGTAGCCGAAGGATCGTATGCTGTAAGCTGCATTAAGGAAATTAATGAGAAGTACAAAGTAAATATGCCCATTATAAATGCTGTGTATAATATTTTGCATGGGAATATTGCCCCTGCAATCGAAATAAAATTGCTGGAACAAAAGTTAAAATAGAAAATTATTAAAACGAAGAATTATGCAGGAACTTAAAATTGATATCAGCAACGTATATGACTTTGTTTCTAAAGATGAAATCGATGCATTGAAAGCCGAAGCAGAATCTGCCAACAAAGCACTTCACAATAAAACAGGCCGTGGAAATGATTTTCTCGGATGGGTAAATCTCCCGACATCAATTACGGAAGAAGATTTCAGGCAGATCGACCAAACTGCCAAAAAAATTCAGAACCAGGTTGATATGGTGGTTGTAATAGGAATAGGAGGATCATATCTGGGTGCCAGAGCAGTATTGGAATCGAAATACGATACCTTTTTACACCTTAAAAAGAATTCTGATAAGCCTTTAATTATTTTCGCAGGCCAGAATATCGGAGAGGATTATTTAAGCGAACTGCTCGAATTACTCCATCAAAAACGTTATGCTGTTGTGGTTATTTCCAAGTCGGGGACAACAACCGAACCTGCTATTGCATTTCGTATACTGAAAGCCCACCTTGAAGAAATGGTCGGGAAAGAAAAGGCCAGGGACCTGATTATCGCTGTTACCGATAAATCGAAGGGTGCTTTGCATTCACTTGCCAAACAGAAAGGTTACAAAATCTACGTCATTCCCGACGATGTTGGCGGTCGTTATTCGGTTCTCACTCCTGTCGGGCTTGTTCCGCTGGCCATCGGAGGAATAGATATAAGAGCCCTGGTGAATGGAGCCACTTCGATGGAGAAACGCTGCTCCGATATAATACCATTTGAAAATAATCCTGCCGCTCAATATGCTGCAGTACGTTATGCTCTATACCTGAAGGGCAAGAAAGTGGAAATTCTGGCTAATTTCAATATTAAACTGCATTATTTTGCCGAATGGTGGAAACAGCTTTTCGGCGAAAGTGAAGGGAAAGAGGGAAAAGGAATTTTTCCGGCCAGTGTCAATCTCACCACCGATCTTCATTCAATGGGCCAGTACATGCAGGAAGGTGAACGCATATTAATAGAAACTGTAATTTCGGTGGCTAAACCTCATCATAACCTTAAAATCCAATCCACTGAAGAAAACCTTGACGACCTGAACTATCTGGCCGGTAGAAATATTGATTCGATAAATAAAATGGCTGAACTGGGAACAATGCTTGCCCATGTTGACGGCGGTGTACCGAATATCCATATTGAAATACCTGAAATCAGTGAATACTATATCGGACAATTATTATATTTCTTCGAGAAAGCATGCGGCATCAGCGGATATTTACTGGGAGTAAATCCTTTTAACCAGCCGGGAGTTGAAGCTTATAAAAAGAATATGTTTGCCCTGCTCGAAAAGCCGGGATTTGAAGAAGAAACAAAAAAAATAAAGAACAGATTGAAATAATATTAATGGCAGCCTGTATCTTTATATACTATAGCTGAGGCAGCCGCTTAGATGAATTATCTCGCTCATACATTTCTATCGGGTACTGATGATGAAATTATTGTTGGTAATTTCATTGGCGATTATGTGAAAGGAAGAGACTATAACTTATATTCACCTGCTGTTAAAAAAGGTATTTTACTCCACAGGAGAATTGATTCCTATACCGATAAACATAAGATCGTACATCAGAGCATGAGTTATTTTGCTCCCAGGTATCATAAGTATGCAGGAATTATCATTGATATACTTTACGATCATTTCCTGGCCGTAAACTGGGAACGATACTCGCCCCAATCGCTCGATGAATTTAAGGAAAATCTTTTTGATTGTCTGAAATACAATTATAAAATACTGCCTGAAAGGGTACAATTTTTTATGCCCTCATTTATTAAAAACGACTGGATTGAAATCTACCGTTCCATCGAAGGAATCATCAATGTATTGATCCGTATGTCGATGCGAACAACACTGCCCGATTATACCGATTTCGCCCGCGAAGTAATCCGCAAATACTACGTACAGCTTCAGAGCGAATTTCTGATTTATTTTCCCGATATTATCCGTTATGTGGTTAAAAATCAGAAAATCAGCATTCCCCTTAAAGATAATTCCATATTGGACGAGTAAATCCCGTTCAAGCTAAAAATGTGTATTGCATCAATATTGTCCTGGAACAGTGAACATTCCGGTTGGTAAGAAATTAATATTCCGATTTTGAACGATCATAAATCATGATATAGTCATTATCATTTTCCTCTATAATCTGAAATCCTTCACGAAGGTATAAACCGACACTACGATTTTCCTTACTTACACTTAATGATAATACATTAAAACCGGCATTAATATATTCCTGAAGAATTCTTCTGATAAGTTTTGTCCCAATCCCCTGGTTTTTAAATCCTTCAACAACTGCAACAGAAATTTCCGGAATACCTTCGCTTACAAATCCATAACCTTTTTTATGAGCGATATATAACCTTCCCCACGCACAACCTAAAAGTCTTTTTGCATCAGTATTCTCAGCCACAATAGCAATATCTCCCGGCCGTCCCCAATTCTCAAAATAAATACTCAATTCGGGATGAAAAATAACATCTTTCGATAACTTTTTTTTCAAGGGTGGCGGCAAATAAATAGCCTCATACAGCATTTCTTTGAGAAATTCCTCTTCAGTCTGTATGAGATGTCTTATTTGATAAAAATATTCCGGATGATTCAGGATATTCATGAAAAGAATACATTTTGCTTAAAAAATCGCTTAAATCAGAGTAGATAAGTTTTTCGGCTGGCATCAAGTTTAATAAATATAAATAACATGATGGTAAAAGCAAGTAGCGACGATCCTCCATAACTTAAGTAAGGCAACGGAATCCCGATAACAGGAAATAATCCGATAGTCATACCGATATTTACCACAAAATGAAACAGAAGAATAGAAACTACACCATACCCATAAATCCGGCTGAATTTCGATCGCTGCCTCTCGGCAAGCACAATGAGGCGAATGAGTAAGCCGAGATAAACAATAATAAGTCCTGTCGAACCCAGAAAACCCCATTCTTCACCGACGGTACAGAAAATGAAATCAGTGCTCTGTTCAGGAACAAACCGGAATTTCGTCTGGGTGCCCTGCATAAATCCTTTACCGGTAAAACCGCCAGAACCTATGGCAATTTTTGATTGTCGCACATTATATTCATATCCGTACGGATCGGATTCCAGACCCAGCATAACATTAATCCTGTTTCGCTGATGTTCTTTCATCACGTTATGAAAAACATAATCGACACTATATGTAAACCCTATGGCAACGATCAGAACAATTACAATAAATAATACTTCTCTTGCTTTTGTTTTCAGAGCATAAAGCAATGAGGAGACACACATAATTCCCGTTAACAGTAATAATATCATATAATTATCGTGCGGCAACACATCAAACATTACCAGCGCTGCAAAAACTGCGGTTAAAACTGCTGTAAATAAAACGATAACCAACAATGCCATTATTTTTTTCTTGACAATGGCGTACACAATCGCCGCAGTACATAACAATATGAGGATCACCGCAAACTGCGAAAGAATCAGGGTAAGCAGGAAGATAACCGCCAGAACAAAAATAAACAGAAGAATACCACCCGGTAATCCTTCCCTATACAACACTATCAGTAAGGAACCATACACTATTGTTGATCCGAAATCGGGTTGCAGCATCACGAGGAGCGGAGGTGTGAATACAATCAATAATGCCATAAAAATATTTTTGGCACGGGTAATTTTAAAATTATATCCCGAAAGATATTTTGCCAGGGCCAAAATAGTGACCAGCTTGGCAAACTCAGAAGGCTGAATGCTGACAGGGCCTAGAATAATCCACGATTTTGAACTGTGAATGGCTGTTCCGATTACTAATACGACCAAGAGTAGAAATATTCCAAGACCATATGCCGGGTAAGCTACAAAAGAGAAAAAACGACTGTCGATCACAAAAATGAACAGAACGAACAACCATGAAATAAATATCCATACAAGCTGCATGGTATATCGGTTCCCAAGACTGAAAAATGAGCGGTCACTAGGTGTGTAATTAACTGCAAATATATTAAGCCATCCGAATACAATTAGTATCAGATATAGTACCACTGAGAGCCAGTCGATATTTGATATGAGGTTAAGTTGCCTTTTCACTTGTCAAACAATAAATTACTATTCAGCATTCTTGTCTCAATCCATTTGCGCGATGGGGCTATGGTACCGGTAAGATACTTTTCAATCATAAGACTGGCAATAGGTGCCGCATATGTTGCACCCCATTCTCCATGTTCAACGTAAACCGATATGGCAATTTTCGGGTCGTCTTTGGGAGCAAAGGCCATAAAAACCGAATGGTCCGTGCCATGAGGATTTTCAGCAGTACCTGTTTTGCCACAAATATCTATATCCGGATGTCTTACCCAGGTGGCTGTACCACCGGGTGAATTAACTGCAAGTTCCATACCTTCAATGATAAGATTAAAATACGTGGTGTCAATTCCTATCTGGTGAGGAGTGGTATATTTCCGATCGAGCGTGTCGATACCCTCAATGGCTTTTACAACGTGAGGTGTGTAATAATAGCCCTTGTTAGCAATTGCAGCGGCATAATTGGCAATTTGTAAAGGAGTGGTCAGTACCTCACCCTGGCCTATTGCCATGGAAATAATTGTAAGTGCTTTCCACCGGCCCGATCCGTAATACCTGTCGTAATAAGATGGTTTTGGAATAAATCCTCCTTTTTCGTAAGGCAAATCAATGCCTAAAGGTTCGCTGAATCCGAATTCGACCAGGTGATTTCTCCAAGCGGAATAGGCATCCTCAACCGAATTGAAATCTTTATCTTCAATAGTTAACCTGTAAAGGTTACAAAAATAGGCATTACATGAATGTTGTATGGCGTGCACCAGATCGAGAGGGGAAACATGGTTATGACAGGCAACGTTAACTCCCCGCGCATGATAACCCAAATCGCAGTAGTAAGTAGTGTTTTTAGTAACTGCATGTTCCTGCAGGGCAATCAGCGCATTAACAGGCTTAAAAGTTGATCCTGGTGGATATAAGCCCTGAATGGCATGATTAAAGAGCGGTTCCAATGTATCGTTTTTAAGTATATTATAATTTTTTTCCCGCTGGCGGCCAACCAAAAGAGTTGGATTATAAGAAGGTGCAGACACAAAAACCAGCACTTCACCGGTCTTAGGTTCGATAGCCACGATACTTCCCTTAAAATTTCGCATGAGCAATTCTCCGTATGCCTGCAGGTCAGCATCAAGAGTAATGGTTATATTGCTTCCTACCTTTGCATCGGTGTCATATTTTCCGTCTTTATAGGACCCTTGTTCGCGACCATGAACATCGATAAGTTTGTATTTTCTTCCCTTTTCACCACGGAGATATTTTTCATAGGTATATTCTATACCACTCACTCCGTAATAGTCGCCCAATTCATAGTAAGGTTGCTGAATAATTAAGCTCGAATCTACTTCCCCAACGTAACCTAAAAGGTGCGAAGCAATTTCCTTTTCATATTTTCGCAAGGTGCGTGTGCTGAAATAGAAACCCGGGTACATAAACTGACGTTCCTTAAGTATTCCAAATGTTTCGGGCGATAATTGTTTAATTAAGGGATTAAAACGTTCGGCAGGATTCCGTAGTACTCTTTTTATACCATCGCGCAGCGTCTGGATATCGATACCAAGAACCCGGCACAATTCAGTCGAATCGAAGGCTTCAAGTTCATACGGAGCAATTTTCAGATCGTAGGAAGGCAGATTATGGGCAATAAGCACTCCGTTCCTGTCGTAGATCAATCCGCGGGCCGGATACACAACCTCCATCCTGCGTGTATTACTCTCCGCCGAAAGCTTGTACGATGAGTTAATAACCTGAAGGGAAAACAACCGGATTACAAACACCAGTCCCAGCATCAAAATAATACCCCCAATGATATACTTTCTGTTAGTATACTGCTCCATGAATCACCGTCTGAAAACAAAGTACTGGCTGATGACGATAAGTGCCGTTGAAAAAAGGGTACTCAGAATCACCCTAAGTAAGGTACTAAAAAAATCCTGGAATTTAAACATTTCGACATAAAAGAGGAAAAGATGATGTGCCAGAACCATAATCAGCGTATATTTAATAAACCAGGGCAGTCCGTAATAAAATACACGGGGATATGACCCCGATTCATAGCCATCGCGCGGAGCAAAATAGGAAAGTATATAGGGTCTCAGAAAAGCCATAAAAACTGTAGCAGAGGTATGCATGCCAAGCGTTTCCGAAAAAATATCCACTGATAAACCCAAAATGAATGCCAATATCAGAGTCAGCCATGCAGGTGTTTCGAAGGGAAGCAGAATAATGAACAAAATATAAACGTAGGGATTTATATAGCCCCCGATTTCTATATTGTTCAATATTAGTACCTGCACCAAAAGCAGCGCAAGAAAACGAATAATATTCCGGGGTAAAATATCAATCATTCTCGGCCCTCGCTTCAATTTCGATTTGTTCCTTCCGCATCAGGTTCTTTATAAGCGTTACATGTGCAAGTCGTTTAAAATCGGTTGACAAATCAACTGTAATATTGTAGAATATTCCTTCTTCAGGTTCAAATTTCTCTACAGTTCCTATAAGAATACCTTTCGAAAAAATAGAAGAATATCCACTGGTAATAATGGTATCGCCCACCCGGACATCGGCATGAAGAGGAATTTCTTTCAGAATAACTCTCTTATAATGCCTTCCCGGCCAATCGATGTATCCGAAGTAACCGTTACGTTTGATCATAGCATTCGGATGAAATTCGCGATTAAGTATCGATATCACCGATGAAAAGTTTTCCGTAGTTTCCTTAACCATCCCGACAAGCCCATCGCTGCAAATTACAGCCATGTTGGGTTCCACTCCGTGCCGGCTTCCTTTATCCAGTATAATAAAGTTATATTGTTTATTAGTTGAATTATTGATTACCCGTGCTCCCATAAATACGTATCGCTTGTCGGAAGAAGTATCGGCCAGTCCCGATGAGAAAGGATTGAAATAGGATGCGGGCAACCTGTTATACAGATAGATATTTTCTTCGGCCAGCGATTTATTCTCTCTGGCAAGCGAAAAATAGGCCGAGATATTTTCATACCGTTCTTCGATGTTGCCGATAAGCGCATGTTTAAGACGAAAAATCCGGGCTCGCTGGTAACTGCTGAATCTGGCCAGCATCATAAAAGCTATCACTTCCAGAATGATAAATAAAATAATGTTGTGGTACCTGATTATTAGTCGTAGCAGGTTCCTCATGGAGTTTTATGATTTATCAGCGCAGTAAGAATGAAAACCTGCCTATATTTTTTAGTCCTATACCGGTTCCCCTTGCTACGGCATGAAGCGGATCTTCGGCAATATGGAAGGGTATATTGATCTTGTCGGTAAGCCTTTTATCAAGACCCCGAAGCAGAGCGCCCCCACCGGCAAGGTAAATCCCCCGATTTACAATATCGGCATATAATTCGGGTGGTGTCTGTTCCAGAACAGAAATGATAGCAGATTCAACTTTAGATAAGGATTTATCGAGGCAATGTGATATTTCCTGATATGAAATGGGAATATCGATGGGCATGGCCGTCATCAGGTTCGGCCCGCGGACATTATAATCGGGCGGAGGATTGTCCAGATCGGGAAGTGCCGACCCAACCTGAATTTTAATTTCTTCAGCTGTCCGTTCACCGATCTTAATATTGTGCTGGTGCCTCATATAGGCCTGTATATCGGCTGTAAAGCCATCGCCGGCAATACGTATCGACTGGTTACATACAATACCCCCCAGCGCAATAACGGCAATCTCGGTTGTACCCCCTCCGATATCCACCACCATGCTTCCCTCGGGAGCTTCCACATCGATACCGATCCCGATCGCTGCGGCCATGGGTTCATAAATCATGTATACATCACGCCCTCCTGCATGCTCCGAGGAATCGCGAACGGCACGCATTTCCACCTCGGTGCTGCCCGATGGAATACAAACTACCATCCGTAACGTTGGAGTAAAGAATTTCTGCCGCGGATTGATCATTTTTATCATTCCCCGGATCATTAATTCAGCCGCGTTAAAATCGGCAATCACTCCATCGCGCAACGGACGAATGGTTTTAATATTTTCGTGGGTCTTTCCATGCATCTGCCTTGCCGGTTCACCTATTGCTATAAGTTTACCGGTAGCCTGATCGATTGCAACGATCGAAGGTTCATCTACTACAACTTTATCGTTGTGTATTATAATAGTATTCGCAGTTCCAAGGTCTATTGCAATTTCCTGCGTCAAAAAAGAAAACAATCCCATTTTCCCGAATTATAAATATTAGAACACTTTAGGGTATAAAACTAAGAAGAAAAAAGTTAACTAGTTTACCCTATCGAACAAGAAATTAACTTTTCATAGAAAATTTATTTTACTTCATATTGTACAATAAAAACCAGATTAAAATTTACCTCAATTTAAGAATTGTTCAATATATCTAAAATTACTAAATAAAAAGATAGTTAACGGATAAATCTGTTACGCACTATTTACTATAGGTTTTCCACTTCAAATAATATAGCCTTTGTTCCATACACGGTAAGTGTCAAAAACATTCGTCTCCTACAAACTTTGTTTCATAAGATGAATCCCGTAGGAATGACATATCAATTGACGAAGGATCATAGCACTTTACTAACCACGTCTAAAGTTTGAACTAATCAGGCAATAGGTTTATATGATGCGGAATATACAAGCATTGCCATCAACTTCCAAAATTTAAATAGGTACTAAGTTATTAAATAAGTAAAATACGAAGCATATTAATGTTTGAAATGACGAACTCCTGTTAATACCATAGCCATATTATGGGCATCGCAGAAATCGATCGAATCCTTATCGCGTATTGAGCCTCCGGGCTGCACAACGGCGGTGATACCAGCTTCGCCAGCTATTTCGACACAATCAGGAAAAGGAAAAAACGCATCGGATGCCATAACCCCGCCTTCGAGATTAAACCCAAAATTCTTTGCCTTGTCAATAGCCTGCCGCAGTGCATCGACCCGTGATGTTTGACCAACTCCGCTCGCCATTAACTGCTTATCTTTTGCCAGCACAATAGTATTCGATTTCGAATGTTTGACAACTTTGTTCGCAAATTCCAGGTCAGTCAGTTCCTTATCGGTAGCATGCCTTTTTGTAGCGGGTTTCATATCTTTTCTGCTTTCCATCGACAGATCACGATCCTGTTCCAGCACACCATTGAGCAATGTCCTGAACTGTGTATCAGGCAAATCACATTCTTTGCGTATAAGCAGTATACGGTTCTTTTTCGATTTTAATACTTCCAGCACTTCGTCAGTATAAGCAGGAGCTATAACAACTTCACAAAAGAGTTTATCGATCTCAGTGGCTGTCGGTTTGTCGATAGTCTGATTGGTAATCAGGATACCTCCGAATGCCGAAACAGGGTCGCCGGCCAGCGCATCGAGGTAAGCATCGACAAGCTTAGGACGTGATGCTATTCCACAGGCATTATTGTGTTTGAGGATCGCAAATGTGGTCTCATTAAATTCATCGATCAGGTAAATAGCCGCTTCGATGTCCAGAAGATTATTATAGGAAATTTCTTTGCCGTGCAGCTGATCGAAAAGCTGGTCGAAATTACCATAGAAGATACCCTGTTGGTGCGGATTTTCCCCATAGCGCAACACCTTGGCAGGATATACACTTTTCTTGAAAACCTTGAATTCAGAACCCTTATTGAAATACCGGAAAATTGCCGTATCGTAATGCGATGATATGTGAAACGCCTGCATCGCCAGTTCTTTTCTTTCCTCAACCTTAGTTTCGCATCCGTTTTTCAGAATTTCCAGCAGACGGGAATATTGTTCCTGCGAAGAAATAATCACCACATCGTTATAATTCTTTGCTGCTGCCCTGATCAGTGAAATACCGCCAATATCAATTTTTTCAATAACATCGGCTTCGCCAGCTCCCGAGGCCACTGTAGCTTCGAAAGGATAAAGATCGACAACTACCAGATCGATTTCAGGGATTGAATACTGCTTCATCTGCTCCAAATCCTGCGCTTCATCCCTTCTGCCTAAAATGCCTCCAAATATTTTCGGATGCAGGGTTTTTACCCTGCCCCCGAGTATAGAAGGGTACGAAGTAAGCTCTTCGACAGCTGTTACAGCTATGCCCAGTTCCTCGATAAATGATTTTGTTCCCCCGGTCGAGAGTATTTTAACACCCGATTTACTCAATATTGCGCATATTTCATCCATACGGTCCTTATGATACACCGAAATAAGCGCTGTTTTAATTTTTTTCTTTGTACTCATTGACAGATAGTTTTATCATTCAGATTTTGAAGTGTTGTGCACGAATATATTAACTTTTTAAGTACCGGATTTTGCATAACTCCGATTTGTTAAAATCTACCTGCGATAGTTAATAACTTCCTGTTTTCAGGATAGAATCCCGTACAACAATCTGCCAATTCCGAAATAAATAAACAACCCGAGAATATCGTTGGTGGTTGTAATAAACGGCCCGGTAGCCACTGCAGGATCAATTTTGAAACGATTCAGAATTAAGGGGATAAATGTGCCAAACACAGAAGCATACAGGATCACACTGAACAAGGCTGAACTTACTGTTAAGGTAAGCTGTAGCGTAGATGAAAATAAAAGGTTGTAGACAAGTATAAGAGAAGAAAACAGAGTAGCAATAATTAAGGCAACTGACAGGTCTTTCAGTAATTTTTTCCAGGTTGAATCGAAATTGATCGACTTATTCGCCAGGCCCTGGACAACTATAGACGAGGATTGCACGCCAACATTACCTCCCATGGCAGCAATTAAAGGCACAAACATGGCCAGTCTGGGATCAATTTTGATATCGTCCTGAAAAATTCCTATGATCTGTGCTCCCAGAATACCTCCTATTAACCCGACAAATAACCAGGGAATACGAGCCCTTGTAAGAATAAATACAGTATCCGAAGGTTCAACATCTTCGCTAATACCCGATATCATCTGGTAATCTCTCCCGGCCTCTTCCCTGATCACATCCACCACATCATCGATGGTAATCCTTCCCACCAATCGTCCAATGGAATCGATAACCGGAAGGGCTACAATATCATATTTGTCCATAATGTTAGCTACTTCTTCCGAAGAAGTATCGGTTTTTACTGAAATGATATCCGTCTTATAGAGGTTTTTGATTTTTGCATTCGAACGGGCGATCATTACACGCTTCAGTGATACTGTACCTTTCAGTACGTCATTATCGTCCACGACATAAATATAGTAGACATCGTCCACCTCTTCGCCCTGCTTTCTTATTTCCCTGATGCAGGTCTCCACATCCCAGTTTTCATTGACCTTGATCAGCTCTTTGGCCATCAATCCGCCTGCGCTGTCTTCAGCATAACCCAGCAGATCAACTATTTCTCCGGCCTGTTCCGGGTCGTCGATATGCTGAAGGACTTCTTCTTTTTTACCGGCAGGCAGCTCGCCAATTATATCGGCTGCATCGTCCGAATCCATCTCACCGATAAACTTGCGGGCAATAATTTCTCCGGGTAATGCTTCCAGAAATTGCTCACGGTCATCTTCCTCCAATTCAATCAGAACATCGGCCGCTACCTCGCTTTCGAGAAGCAGAAATACGAATTTTGCCTCGTCAATAGTTAATCCTGTATATAATTCTGCAATATCGGCTGCATGCAGATCTTTGATCTGATTCCGGACTGCAATCTCATCGCTGTTGTTCACAGCCTGTTTAAGGGTTTCGATAAAATCGCGGGTGAGTTCAAAATTTGTTGGCATGTATTCTGGTATTTTAAGAATTCAACAAATCAATTTCCCGGGTGAGTTCAACAAACTGATCAACAGTAAGCTGTTCAGGACGTTTTGATAGTAATTCATTCCCGTCCGGTAAATTTAAAAAAATACTTTTAAGCGAATTTCGTATTACTTTTCTGCGCTGATTAAAAGCCGATTTCACGACTTTATGAAACAACTCGTGCCGGCAGTTCAGTTCTTCAGTAGTATTACGCATGAGTCTTATTACAGCCGACCTGACCTTTGGCGGGGGTTTAAAGCATTTCTCGTTTACGGTGAACAGGTAGTCGATATGGTAATATGCCTGCAATAATACACTGAGTATACCATAGGTTTTATTGCCGGGACTGGCAGTGATCCTTTCGGCTACTTCTTTCTGGATCATACAGACCATCTGGTTCACATGACCGCGATATTCAATGACCCGAAAGAAGATCTGACTGGAAATAAAATAGGGCAGGTTACCAATGAGCGCAACAGGTGGTTTGTGCTGCTCCAACGGATACGTAAGAAAATCACCGAAAATAAATTTGCCTCGGTGTTCCGGGAAATGGCTGTTAAGAAATTCAATCGATTCCTTATCAAGTTCAATTGCTGTGAAATCCGGAATATCTTTTTGTACCAATAACCCGGTGAGTATTCCCGTTCCCGGCCCAATTTCGATCAGCGAATTGAAATCTCCCGGCAACAAACTATCCACAATTTTCCGGGCAATATTCTTATCAATAAGG
>CAYUAV010000039.1:3557-13589 GCA_964442665.1 uncultured Bacteroidales bacterium | reverse complement strand
ACACGGTACTCGCACCCGGCACCTGGCCTCCGGTATCCGGCAGCCTTTCAATCCACATTCTCATGCAGATACGAGTTATTATCTTTAAGCTTCACGTTTTTGTCGTTTTCATTGATCAGGGAATACTTTGAAATCTTTTTCTCTTTGGAAGGTTCCGAGTCGTTCAGTTCAAAATTACGACGCACGTAAGCCGGCTGGTTCTCCAATTCTTCGATACTGTCATTAGTCTGCTGATTGCTGAGGTTCATTTCGCGCAACTTTTCATAGGTCTTTTTGAGGTTTTTCACACGCTCGGCAGCCTTTTTTACTTCCATTGATCTCTCGAGTTGTTTCATCTTCAAATCGTCGGTATTGGTCCGCGATTCAAAGGGTTCCGACATATCGAATTCAATTTCGCGTTGCGTGATAATGTTATTATTGCCCGATCGTTTTCGTGTTTTTGGGACATCTTTCACCTCAAATTCCGAATCCGGTCCCATTTCGTTAAGAAGATCCTTCTTTTCCTGTTCCTCCAGTGATATTTTATCGAGCTGCCGCTTACGAATGTAAAGTTCCGGAATACTATTGGTGCCAAAGCCTGTGGCAATAACTGTTACGCAAATGGCGTCACCCAGCTTCTGATCAATTCCGTTTCCCCATATCAAATCAGCTTCGTCGCCGGTACAATTCTGAATATAATCCGTAACCTGTCCGATCTCATCCATAGTTATTTCTTCCGTTCCCGAAGTAATGTTTATAAGTAAATTGCGGGCTCCGGTAATATTATTATCGTTCAGCAGGGGTGATTTCAGGGCATTCGTCACTGCCTGCATTGCGCGGTCGGGTCCGGTGGCCCATGCCGATCCCATAATTGCTACTCCCGAATTTGTCATAACGGTTTCGACATCGGCAAAATCGACATTAATATAGCCATGTACCGTAATGATCTCGGCTATACCCTTTGCGGCAATGGCCAGCACATCATCCGCTTTTGCAAATGCTTCCGATACTTTCAGGTCGCCATACATTTCACGTATTTTTTCGTTGTTAATGACAAGCAACGAATCCGCGTATTTTTCGATCTCGGCAATTCCTTCCAGCGCCTGGTTGATACGTCGCTGGCCCTCGTTACGGAACGGTATGGTTACAATCGCCACTGTAAGAATATTGAGTTCCTTGGCTGCTTTTGCAATTACAGGAGCAGCTCCGGTACCTGTTCCGCCACCCATACCAGCTGTAATAAAGACCATTTTTGTGTTGTTTACCAGCACTTCTATCACATCATCGAGATTTTCAATGGCGGCTTCACGGCCAATAGCCGGTTTGTTACCGGCGCCACGTCCTTCGGTAAGGGACGATCCCAGCTGGATTTTAACTTGTACGGGACTATTTGCCAGGGCCTGAGCATCGGTATTGCAAACCACAAAGTCGACATCTTTGATACCATTGCGGTACATGTGGTTTACTGCGTTGCTGCCACCGCCACCAACACCTATTACTTTAATTATGGATGACCGGTTTACCGGTAAATCGAAGCTCATCAAATCTTCACTCATGGTTTAAGAATTTTATAAATGAGGCAAAAAATTGTTATTCCATATCGGCACCCCGCTCTTCGAAGATGTCGGTAATACGTTTTTTAAAAGCTGCAATAATACTGCTTCCAATACGGTTTTCACCTGCTTCGGCCAGCATGGCTTCCTTTTCGGCGTCCTTATCTTCAAATTCGGAAACTTTTTTGCGTCCTGCTTTTTCTTTCGGTTCCTCTTCCTTATTCAAAATTTCCCATCCTTTCAGAATCAGGCCCACACTGGTCGAATACTGTGGATTGTTGATCTCATCGGTAGGATTTGCAGCCAGGTATTCGATCGGGTATCCGATACGAACATCCATTCCCGTGTGGAAACGCACGAGCTGGGCAATGTGTTTCAGCAAAGCCCCGCCGCCGGTAAGCACAATGCCTGCACTCAGCTTATCCATACATCCGCTGTTCTCGATCTCAAACATAACAGCGTCGATGATTTCTTCCATACGCATCTGGATAATGTAAGCAAGGTTTTTAAATGAAATTTCCTTCGGTTCGCGCCCGTTGATGCCCGGAATGGTAACTACCTTGTCCTCAGGGGCCAGGTCGCCCAATGCCGAACCAAACTGGGTTTTCAACGCTTCGGCCTGACGATGTAATATCTTGCATCCCTCTTTTATGTCCTTGGTAATTACATTACCCCCGAAAGGAATAACTGCCGTATGGCGTATGGAATCATCGTAAAATACAGCCACATCGGTGGTACCTCCGCCAATATCAATGAGGGCTACGCCGGCTTCTTTTTCATCGTCGGTGAGAACTGCAGCCGATGAGGCCAGCGGTTCGAGAATAAGCTGGTCCACACGCAGACCTACACGATTTACACATTTTTCGATGTTCTTTGCCGAAGCAATCTGGCCGATTACGATATGAAAATTCGCTTCCAGTCTCCGGCCCGACATACCCACAGGGTTTTTTACCCCGGTTTCGCTATCGACGATGTAATTCTGCGGCAGTACATGAATGATCTCTTCACCCAGATCGATCGGGATATTGTACATATCGGCAATCAGGGCGTCGATATCCTTTTGAACAATCTCATCACGATCGGCTCCCAGGTTAATGTACCCGCGGTTTTTAATGCTTTTGATATGCTGCCCGGCAATACCTACAAATACATCCGTAAACTGTATGCCCGACTGCTTTTCTGCTTCCTCGACCGTTTGCCTGATCGCACCCACGGTCTCTTCGATATTCAGTACCACACCCCGTTTAACGCCTTTCGAAACGGTTTTACTCATTCCCATGATCTCGAGTTTGTCATTCTCATTCATCCGTCCTACAAGCGATACTATCTTGGTAGTGCCGATATCGACTGCTGCTACATAGTTAGTTTTTTGCCTCATCATATTCGTTATATTTTAGTACAAACTACTTGGTCTTTATATTTCAGATTTATTTTGATATATTGATTCCAGCCTATATTATTTAATCCCTCTTTATAGAATATTTCAAGCTTATCCAGTTTTTCACGATAATCGTTAATCGGACCCAGAATAATAATATGCGGTCCGATGCGGGGAACCAGTTCAAATTCGCCAGAGCTATTCACATAGATCTGCAGGAATTGCGAATTCCACAATTCATTACTATTAATGTATGAAGTCAGTTCGTAAATTTCACGGAGTTTATTATCATTCCTGGTATCGGGCAGCCTAAGGACATTCATGGGCTGCCCAACCCTGACTGACGATCGTATATAACCGTTGACCACCAAGACATGGGGTGAATAGCGCGATGAGAGGTTCAGTACATTCCCTTCCTTATCGAGATAATAGCCTTTTCCGCTTTGTTCCATTATTCTCACATAGGGTGTACGCTGGCTGATATCGACATGCAATGTACCGTTAATGCCTGTATAGGCTTTGCAGTTCTTAACGATCTGGTTTGAATGAATGGCATTTTCAATAGCATCCAGATCAAGCTGATGCAGAGGAACTCCAAGATAGGTTATATCTTTTACCTCAAGCAGTTTAAGAATGTCATCGCTTATAATAAAACCGGTCTTCAGGCTGTCTTCTATCGTAATAACGATATTGTTACACAACTGGTTTTCATAGCGATTACCCACAAAACCTACTGCCAGCATAAGATACAGCAGTGTAATGATCCATATGACAGTTTTTTTTAGTTTCTTCATCGGCTGGCAACTAGTTTTTTTAAAGGTTTCACAAGCCGGTCAATATCTCCTGCTCCCATGGTGAGCAATATTTCAAGCGGTTTCCATCGAAGTATTTCCAGAAGTTCACTTTTCCTGCATAGTTGTTTCCTGTCCAGTTTTACTTCGTCGTAAATTATTTTCGAATTTATACCTGCAATGGGTTTTTCCCGTGCAGGATATATATCAAGAAGTATCAATTCGTCAAGAAGGCTCAGGCTTTGTCCAAATTCCACGGCAAAGTCGCGTGTACGGCTGTAAAGGTGCGGCTGAAAAATTCCCGTGATTTTTTTGCCGGGATACAGTTTTCTGACAGACCCGATAAAAGCATCCAGCTCGCGCGGATGATGAGCATAATCGTCGATATAAGTGTATTCGGGGCTTTCATACTGGATATCGAAACGCCGCTGAACGCCTGCAAAATCGGAGAGTGATTTTGCGATTGACGGCAGATCAATTCCTGCTGTCCATGCTACTGCAGCAGCTGCAACAGCATTTTCAACATTGGTCAGGCCCGGGTATTGCAGTTCCACATCCTTTATAATTCCGTTTGGGGTTACAATGTCGAATGTGTATCGGGCCTGTTTCAGGTTTATATTTGTTGCATAAAAATTGGCCGAAGTATTATTGAACGAATAGGTGTACAGGGTTTTGTTACCCGGTTCGAAAGGAATATCGGCAGTATCTTTAAGAATTATAGTTCCATCAGGCTTTACCTGTTCCATGAATTGTTTGAACGATTCCCAAACTTTCTCCTTCGTACCGTAAATATCCAGATGATCGGCGTCGATCCAGGTTACGAGAGCAATATCGGGATACAATTGAAGGAATGAACGGTCGTATTCATCAGCCTCGGCAACGATCCAGGGCGATTTTCTATCCAGGATCAAATTTGTATTCAGGTTTTTTACAATGCCTCCCAAAAAAGCACTGCATCCGGCTTCCGACGATGATAATATAAATGCCGACATGGATGTAACCGAAGTTTTTCCATGTGTTCCGGCAATGGCGATTCCTTTTTTATCATTGAAGATCATGCCAAGCACTTCGGCCCGCTTTTTAATGACAAAAGCATTTGTGTGAAAAAAGGTCATCTCAGGATGATCGTCGGGAATTGCCGGAGTATAAATAATCAGCGTGTTTTCTTTATCGAAGATCCTTTTTGGGATATTACCGACAGCAGCTTCAAAATGAATCCGGATCCCTGACTGCTCCAGTTCCTGAGTAACAGGAGAGCGAGTGAGATCGTAACCGGCAACAAATTTACCGGTCAGATGAAAATAACGGGCAAGTGCGCTCATTCCCATGCCGCCGATACCAATGAAGTATATGTTTTGTACCTTATTCAGATCCATACTCTTTCTTCTTAAGGATTTTATAAATCTCATCGACAATATGCGCTGTCGAATCGGGCTTCGCCAGTTTTACACTGTTATTCTGAAGGTTTTTTCTGAGCATTTCGTCGCCCAAGACCCTGAAGATCATATCAGGAAGCATTTTTTCGGCATCACTGTCTTTTATCATCAGGGCAGCTTCTTTATTTACCAGTGCCATGGCATTTTTTGTCTGATGGTCTTCAGCTACATTGGGTGAAGGAATGAGAATGGCAGCCCTTCCTGTCAGGCATATCTCGGAAATACTGATGGCACCGGCTCTGGCTACCAGCAGGTCGGCTACATTGTATACCAGGTCCATGCGTGAAATGAAATCGGTAATTAGTATTTGCCGTATGTCTTTATATTGTAATTGTTTACTGATCTCATTGAAGTAATACGTGCCGGTTTGCCATATAACCTGGATTTCTGATGAAATCAGGCGATCGATATTTCTAAGTATGGACTGGTTAATGGTTCGTGCACCCAGACTTCCTCCCATAACAAGGAGAACAGGGATATGACGTTTAAAACTAAAATACTCAAGCCCCTCATTTTTTAGTTTTTCCGAGATTTCGATGTTACGTACAGGATTACCCGTCAATACGATTTTCCCGGCCGGGAAATATTTTTCCATTCCCGGATAAGCAACACAAATGGTCTGTGCTTTTTTGGCAAGCAGTTTATTGGTAATACCTGCATAGGAATTTTGCTCCTGTAAAAGCGTAGGTACACCTAATCGGGCTGCACTCCTGAGTGTAGGTCCGCTGGCATACCCCCCGACACCCACTGCGATGTCGGGTTCGAATTCACGAATTATCTTGTTAGCCATACGTATGCTACGGAGCACATTCCGGGCTACAGTTAAGTTTTTAAGGGTCAATCTTCGCTGGATCCCGCTTACGGGTAATCCGATAATTTTGTAACCTTCGGCAGGGATCCTTTCCATTTCCATGCGTCCCAAGGCTCCGACAAACAGGATTTCAGAAACGGAATTTCTTCTTTTTATTTCGTTGGCAATTGAAATAGCCGGGAAAATGTGTCCTCCCGTTCCTCCGCCACTAATAATAGCCCTGATATTTTTAAACGGACTCAACTTCCACCTCCTTCTTTTGCTGTTTCAAACCATTACTAACGCTCAGAATAATTCCCATTGCGGCGGAAGTGAAAAGAATCGAAGTTCCTCCCATGCTGATCATGGGCAGTGGCTGTCCCGTAACAGGCAACAGCCCCACGGCAACAGCCATGTTCACCATGGCCTGCATTACCAGCAGCAGTGAAAGACCAAATGCAAGAAAGGCAGCAAATGTGCGCGTACTGTTGCGCACCAGGACACCTGCCCTGAAAAGCAATGCCAGGTATAGCAGTATAACAAAAACACCTCCGAGGAGGCCATATTCCTCTACGATGATCGAAAAAATAAAATCGGAATAGGGTTGCGGAAGGAAATTCCGTTGCATACTGTTTCCCGGTCCTTTGCCGAAGAATCCTCCGGTAGCTATGGCAATTTTTGATTGCTCGGCCTGATAGTTGCCTTCACTATCCTGTTGTACGTGATGAACAATGCGGTTTCGCCAGGTTTCCCACCGGCCGCTCCAATCGGATTTGACAGCTATAGTTATAAGTATGGCCAGCACGGCTGCCATACCAATAATCATTAAACTCAGGTAGGTCAATCTGATGCGGCCGATAAACATAAGTACAATCGAAACGGTGAAAAGAATGATGGCGGTTGAAAGATTTGCAGGCATGATAAGGGCGCAGATGAGTATAACAGGCATTAAAACCGGCAGGAATCCTTCTTTGTATGATCTTATCTGGTCCTGCTTTAACGAAAGCAATCGGGCGATATACATGATCAATGCCAGTTTGGCCAGATCGGATGTCTGGAAAGAAATGTTGGTACCGGGAAGTGTTAACCAGCGTGTAGCCTCATTGATATTTTGTCCGAAAAACAGAGTCAGCAGTAAAAGGGGCACCGAGATCAGCAGCAGCATGTGCGAAATCCGGGAATAAAAGCGATAAGGTACCAGGTGTGCTAAATATGCTACAAGAAATCCAAATACAATAAATACAATATGTTTAAAAAGATAATACCCGACATGCCCCGAGCGATACTGGTAGGCAAGGGTAAATGTCGAGCTGTACACTGCCAGCAGGGAGAGTATTGAAAGTGCTACCAGCAATGCCCAGATGATACTGTCACCTTTGAAATATTTTTTTAGCTTCTCAGGCATATATTAGAGTTCTCTTACACATTCCTTAAACTTTTCTCCACGATCTTCATAGTTTTTAAACAGGTCGAAACTTGCACATGCAGGCGAAAGCAATACCGTATCTCCTTTAAGTCCCATCTTATACGCTTTGTTAACTGCTTCTTTCATCGTTGAGGCATCGTAAATTTGTTCCACCAGCAGTCCGAACGCTTTATGCAGTTTCGTGTTATCAACGCCCAGGCATACAATGCCCTTCACTTTTTCCTTCACCAGCGGTTCAAGCGATGAGTAATCATTTCCCTTATCCACACCTCCTACAATCCATATAGTAGGATTAGTCATACATTCAAGTGCATACCATGTTGAATTTACATTGGTGGCTTTTGAGTCGTTGATGAATTCTATACCATGCACTTTAATAAATCTTTCCAAGCGATGTTCCACTCCGGTAAATTCCTGAAGGCTCTCGCGGATTATTTCTTTTTTAATATCCAGTACACGACTGGCAATACTTGCTGCCATAGAGTTATAGGTGTTATGCTTGCCTTTCAGTCCCAGCTCGGAAAGTGGGATACTCATTTCATTATTATTTACATTAACAATTATATTTCCATCTTCCACGTAGGCCCCTTCAGTTACTTTTTTCTTTTGTGAGAATTCGAGTTGTTTGGCGCGCATAACAATTCTTTCGAGTTCGGATATGGTAATTTCATCATCGGAGCAATAGATGAAATAATCCTCTTCGGAGAGATTACGGGAAATACGGAACTTTGAATCAACATAACTTTGCATACTATACCCGTAGCGGTCGAGATGATCGGGGGTTATGTTAAGGAGGATCGCTATATCAGCCTTAAAATCAAACATGCCGTCGAGCTGGAAACTACTTAATTCGATAACATAATAGTCGTAATGTTTGGTGGCAACCTGCATGGCAAAACTTTTGCCGACATTTCCGGCAATTCCACAGTTAAGGCCTGCCTTGCGGAGCATGTGGTGGAGGAGTGAGGTTGTGGTGGTTTTTCCGTTACTTCCCGTAATACAAATTTTCTTGGCATGGGTATACCTTCCGGCAAATTCAATTTCAGATATTATGGGAATTTCCTTTTTGACAATAAGTTGCATGATTTCCGATTTGTCGGAGATCCCGGGACTCTTAATAATTTCATCGGCACTCAGAATTAGCCGTTCGGTATGCTGCTCTTCTTCCCACTCAATCTCATAATTATAAAGGATTTCCTTGTAGTGGGGCTTAATTTTTCCGATATCTGAAACAAAGACGTCAAAACCTTTAGTTTTGGCTAATACGGCCGATCCGGTACCGCTTTCACCTGCTCCGATGATTACAATTCTTTTCTCCATGGGTTACCTTATTTTTAGCGTTACAATAGTTATTACTGCAAGCAGAATCCCTACAATCCAAAACCGTATAACGATTTTTGGCTCGGGATATCCTTTTTTTTGATAATGATGATGAAGAGGCGACATTAAAAAAATCCGACGGCCCTCTCCGTATTTCCTCCGTGTATATTTGAAATAGCCAACCTGCATGACTACCGATAAGCTTTCTACCACAAAAATTCCACACAGGATGGGTATTAATAATTCTTTTCGAATGAGGATAGCATATACCGCTATAATGCCTCCGATTGAGAGACTTCCCGTATCGCCCATAAAAACCTGTGCCGGATAGGAATTATACCACATAAATCCAACCATGGCCCCTATAAAGGCGCCCATATATACCACCAGTTCGGCGGTATGCGGGATATACATGATATTGAGGTAATCGGAATATATGAAGTTACCCGACAAATAGGCCAGAATTCCTAGTGTTGTACCCATTATAGCTGAACTTCCGGCAGCCAGCCCATCCAGACCATCAGTGAGGTTTGCGCCGTTTGAAATCAGGGTAATGATCAGAATTACCGCAATCACAAACACGATCCATGTATATTTCCGGGCTTTTTCACCCAGAAAGCTGATCAGCATGAAGTAATCAAATTCATTATCCTTAAAAAAGGGAACATTCACTTTGGTAGATTTAACATCACGGGTAATGACATGGGTTTCCGTCTGTGCATCTTCATTTTCAAGAACCGATATACTCATTTTCACAGGTGTGGTATCGGTGGTACGTTCGCGTATCACCACATCCTTGTTAAAGTACATGGTAAAACCAATTACAAGACCGAGGACTACCTGCCCTCCGATCTTAAATTTACCCCTGAGCCCTTCTTTATTCTTTTTAAATACTTTGATGTAATCGTCAAGAAAGCCTACAAAACCCAGCCACACGGTCGCTATGATCATCATAATAACATATACATTGCTTAAATCGCCAAACAGGAGGATCGGGATCAATATAGAGCCAAGGATTATCAAACCTCCCATGGTAGGCGTACCTTTCTTTTGTACCTGTCCATCGAGACCCAGATCGCGTATACTTTCGCCGATTTGCATACGCTGCAGGAGGTCGATTATCCGTTTACCGAATAAAAGTGATATAATGAGCGAAGTAATGATCGTCATGCCTGTCCGGAAAGAAATGTACTGAAACATTCCGGCTCCGGGAAAATCGAACTGATCGAGATATTTAAACAGATAATACAGCATACATCTATTGTAAATGAATGTCGTTGTTCATAAACAGTTCCGACACGATATGTTTGTCGTTGAAATAGCTCTTTACTCCTTTAATTTCCTGGTAAGTCTCATGGC
>CAYUAV010000039.1:0-3547 GCA_964442665.1 uncultured Bacteroidales bacterium | reverse complement strand
TCGCCGGTTTTTGCCATCATACAGGCTGTTTTAATAGCTTCCTGCCGGTCGGCAATTGACAATACTTTATCACGGTCAGTTTTTTCTATTCCTTCCAGCATTTCTTTAATGATCGCTTCAGGCTCTTCGCTGCGTGGATTATCGGATGTAAGAATTACCCGGTTACTCATTTCTGCCGAAATTTTCCCCATTACCGGCCGCTTGGTCCTGTCGCGATCACCTCCGGCACCTACAACCGTTATCAGCTGAGAAGTATCGCTTCGGATCTGGTTGATGGTTGTCAGTACATTTTTCAATGCGTCAGGCGTGTGGGCATAATCGATAATGGCAGTAATTCCCGTATTCGACCGAACATATTCAAAGCGTCCGTCAACGGTATCGAGTGTGCTGATGATCCGAAGTATATCTTCTTTCCGGAATCCCATGAGACAGGCAGAAGCGTAAACTGCCATAATATTTGATGCATTGAATTCACCAATGAGTTTGATCCACAATTCGATATTATCAATATGTACAAGCATTCCATCGAAATGGCTTTCGATGATTTTGGCCTTGTAATCGGCAACAGATCTTACTCCGAATGTTTTTACAGTTGCTCTGGTGTTCTGTACCATGACCTTACCATTGCGGTCGTCGGCATTAATAAGCGCAATTGCCGAGGAAGAAAGGCTGTCGAACAATCGTTTTTTAGCTTTCAGGTACGCATCGAAAGTTTTATGGTAATCGAGATGATCGTGTGTTATATTGGTAAATATGGCGATATCGAATTCCAGTCCTGATATGCGTTTCTGGTCGAGAGCATGCGAGCTGACTTCCATAAAAGCGTGCATGCAACCTTCGTCTACCATTTCTCTGAGCATACTTTGTATGGCTATGGCATCGGGGGTGGTATGAGTTGCAGCCGATTCTTTACTACCCACCATATATCGTACGGTTGATAGCAAACCTGCCTTGTGTCCGAGCTGCGTAGACAGTCTGTAAAGCAGTGTTGCGATCGAAGTTTTACCATTGGTACCGGTTACCCCGACCAGTTTTAACCTGGAACTGGGATTATCAAAGTAATTCGAAACGGCCAGTCCCAATGCACTTGCAGAATCATCGACCCGGATAAAAGTGACATTTTCATACGTATTGGCCGGAAGATCCTCACATAAAATGGCAACAGCCCCGGCACGAATCACAGAATCGATGAAAGTATGACCGTCGACATGCGTTCCTTTCAGGGCGGTAAACATATCGCCCACTTCGATCTTTCTGGAATCGAACTCGATTTTGTTAATGGAAATATCCTTGCTGCCAACAATTTTGCAGGGAATATTTTTAATGATATGTTCAAGTTTTTTAGCCATTATCCATCCGTAAAGCTCATTTCGAGTATTATTATTTCTCCTTTTCTGATCCTGGTACCCGCTGGTATTGACTGCTTCCTGACGCTTCCCCTTCCAACGACCTGAACTTTTAATCCTATATTTTCAAGAAGATAAACAGCATCCTTGAGTCCCATGGAAACTACATTGGGGACCAGGTTATCGATAATATTTTTTGATTCCAGTGTTATATATTCATCGGTTCGCACCGTCGATACCCATTCTGTGCCGGGTTGTTCACATATCTTCTTAATATCAAGCATATCAAGAACTGTTGATATTTCAGGTTGGTAGCCGTTTTTCGAAAAAGGAATTTCCAGTGCGGCGTTCTTTTTGGTATTCAATGGATCATGCAGAGTGAGATCGGAGGCATACAACGTATTGGCTATTTCGTAGAAAACCGGGCCGGCAACATAGGCTCCGTGATATACATAATTCTTTGGAGAATAGATTACGACAATGCAGGAGTATTTGGGGTTATCGGCAGGAAAGTAACCGACAAATGATGCCTGGTAGGATTTTTCCTTATATCCGGTTTTTTGATTGTACATCTGTGTAGTGCCTGTTTTACCGGCGATACTGAAGTGTGACGTTTTCAGATTCTGGGCTGTTCCTTTCTCAACCACACCTGCCAGCAGTTTCTGCACGACTTTTAGTGTGGATTTGGAACAAACCGAAGGATTAATTACTTCGGTTACAAATGACCGCTCAATTTTACCATGATTTCTGATCTCTTTTACAAAACGAGGACGCACAAGTTTTCCATCGTTTGCAATGGCATTATAAAAAGCCAGTATTTGCAGTGGAGTTAACTTAACTTCATATCCATACGACATGGAGGCAAGCGTAACCCCAGACCACAGTTTATCGCCCGGATAGCGGATTATCGGTTTTCCTTCACCTTTGATGGAAATGTTTAGCGGTTCGTTCAGATTCATACTGTACAGCCGGTCGATAAAGCGATAAGGATGCTGACGGTAAGCACTGGTAATGATCTTTGCCATGCCTACATTCGACGATAATTCAAAGACCTCTTCAGTTGTCAGTGTTCCATGTCCGCCCTGCAGGTAATTATCGTCGCGAATGGTAAGATCATAGTACTTAAATATACCCTTTCCTGTTTTTACAGTATCGTTAAGTTTAACGTATCCATCTTCAATAGCAGCGATTATTGCCGGCAGTTTGAAGGTCGACCCCGGTTCACTGCTTTGTCCGACAGCATAGTTATAGTATTCCCTGTAAGCGCCGAAAGTATCTGTGAGGTTTACGATAGCTTTTACTTCACCGGTTTTTACTTCCATCAATACTGCCGTGCCGGCATGCGCTTTATTACCGATCAGCTGACGTAATAAAGCTTTTTCGGCCACATCCTGGAGGTTGACATCTATAGTGGTCACAACACTACTGCCGTCGTGAGGTTCGATTTCACCTGCCCCGTCAAGAGGCATCCAGACATTTCCGGCCAGTTTCTGCATCTTTTTTACACCTTCCACCCCTCCCAGATACTGATTATAAGCGCCCTCGATACCTACAGTATTACCCGATGTACTTTTCGTGATATAGCCTATGGTCCGGGAGGCCAGATTGTGATAAGGTTTCTGCCGGACATTTTTCTGGATCACTATCAAGCCGCCTTTATACTGTCCCAAACGGAAGAGGGGAAATTTTCTTAACTTTTTCAACTGGACATAATTTACCCTGTTTTTAACCAGGAGGTAACGGTTTCCTTTTTTTCTGGCTTCAGTAAGCGAATTCTTATATTCGCTTGCCGACCGATCCCTGAAGAGGCCGGAAAGGCAGAAAGCAAGAGAATCGACCTTGCTATAAAACAGCTTGTCGGTCAGCGCCGGGGTTTTCATATCCATTCTGATTTCATAGTAGGGGACCGAACTTGCCAGCAACCGCAGATCGGAAGCATAGATATCACCCCGGTGCGGAGGAATCCGGAAATTTTTTATCCTCGTATTTTCGGCTTTCGCTTTCCAAACATCATCGTCGATAAACTGCAGATACACGATTTTTGCAATAATAACAAGCGCAAAAAGGGTAACGGCCAGGTATACAAGGCCAACTCTCCATAATATTTCAGTTTTAATCGACATTACTTATCTTCACCTTTTTACAATTTTATAGGGCGGTTCACCCGTAAGTTTCAGACCAAGCTGTTTTTCGGTTACCAG
>CAYUAV010000038.1:0-13600 GCA_964442665.1 uncultured Bacteroidales bacterium | reverse complement strand
GGAATGTTATTTTTATTTCAGGGCGATTCCATCACTGATGGTAACCGGGGGCGTAATAACGATCCGAATCATATTATGGGACATGGCTATGCATTCAGTATTGCCAGTCGACTGGGCGCCGATTACCCTCAGAAACAATATCAATTTTATAACCTTGGTATAAGCGGTAATACTGTTATTGACCTGGCAAAGCGTTGGCAAACCGATACCATCGGTCTGAAACCCGATGTGTTAAGTATACTGATTGGAGTGAACGATTCAAGTTCGGTTGTATTGAATTGGCAACCAACCGTTTCCGTAACAGTGTATGAGGAAGTGTACAGCAATTTGCTGGCACAAACAGTGGAACTGTTCCCGGAGATTGTGTTTGTACTGTGCGAACCCTTTATTTTGAAAGTTGGTAATGTAGCTGGAAATTGGGAAGCCTATCATTCCGATATTACCGAACGTCAGGCGGTTGTTCGAAAGTTAGCCTCTGAATATAATGCCGTTTTTATCGGGTTTCAGGATGTTTTTAACAAAGCCTGTGAAAGAGCTCCTGCCGATTACTGGATATGGGACGGTGTTCATCCCACGGTACCCGGACATGAGCTTATGGCAAGAGAATGGATAAAACAGGTAAATATAAAGATTGCATTTTAAATGGAAACGGAAATATATCGGGATGGAACCAAACCCTTCATTTTTCTGTACTTTCAAATTTAAGATCCGGCTTATCGGAAATCGGCTTCTGCAAAAAGAATTCTTATGGTCCAAAATAATTTTTTTAATTGATTTTTTCCGGATAATGATTAAATTTAACCACACCCTGAACTCAGGATTGCATCAATTTCACAAGACAAATCCATAATTTTTATAGAGATATTACTTCCAATGTTTTTTTATTTGAGAGAAATTATGAGTATCTTATTATTTATCAGCAAAGTATCTTAACTTAAAGGTTTCATGAAATTAAAAGTAAGTTTTATTTTTATTATTGTTCTGATCACACATGGACTATATTGCCAGAATGAACCTGTTATTGCTGAAGCGGAAGCCGGTGCTCCGGGAGCAGATTTTGAAGTGATAAGTGAAGGAGATGTAACATATATCAGGCCGCAAACAGATTTTATCAATACATCGTACCCCGGAAGTGCGGATAAGGTTGTTTCATTTACACTCAGTTTTATAGACACCGGTACATACGATCTTTATGTAAGAGTGAGGGTAGGAAGCAATACTTATAATGATGACAGTTTTTTTACAGGGAATGGATTCGGGGAAAAATCTCCTACTAACGCTACAGATTGGTTCTTAATAAATAATATAGTCAATACGGGTTTTTCTGAGCCTCACGAAATAGTAACCGGGGGTGAAAGTGCAGGGATACTTATATGGAAATGGATAAATATTTCCGAATTTCTTGGAGGTTCATCCCCCGTCATTTTTACTGTACCATCAACCGATTCATCTTATGTTTTCCAGTACGGAGCACGCGAAAATGGTTTGGATCTCGACAAGATCGCGTTCGGCAAATCGTGGCTGTATTTCACTGTAGAAAATTTAAATAATGGTGAACCCGGAACTGATACCCTCCCGGGTGGTACAGAGTATCCCGATTCTGCATACAAATTAGTAAAAACATACATAAACCCGGTTCTGCCGGGTGATCATCCTGATCCGACTTTATTAAAAGTGGGTGACGATTTTTATCATTGCGGGTCCAGCTTTCATTTTACACCGTATCTTCCCATATTACATTCAACAGATCTTGTGCATTGGACAGAAATTTCCAGGGTTGTACCGTCGGATTGGTCCGGATTACTGAATGACAACCCATCTTACGGTATATGGCAGGGAGCGATTACCTATTTTTACGATTCCTACTGGATCTATTTTTCGAATACTGCCGGAGGAGGTCAGTATTTTTGTAAAGCTGAAAGTCCGGAAGGCCCATGGTCGGCTCCCGTACAGATGAATACTACTGCCACGACAGGATCCAGTGGATATGACAACTCCGTTTTTGTTGATGATGATGGTACTCCCTATATGCTTATTAAACCGGGACAGTATAGTAACAGGATACAGGAAATAGGAACAGACGGTCATCTGACAGGTACTGTCATTAACATGGATTGGGTTAATGCAAACGGAATGTATAGTTGGGCGGAAGGACCGGTAATGTGTAAGAAGGATGACTGGTATTATTATTTTATAGCCGGTAATGTGGCAGGGGGTCAGTGGGTTCTCAGATCTCAGACTCTTACCGCCGATTCGACACAATGGGAAGCCCTGGGCAATGTATTTGCTCCGATAACCGATCCTTTGGCATCACTCAGATCGCCAAACCATATGTCACAACCTTTCCGGATAAGCGATGGCACATGGTGGACCATTGCGCACAGTTATGAAAGCGTTAATGGTGATGACTGGGCCGGGCAGGGACGGCAAGGTGTTTTGCACCAGGTAACCTGGGATACCTCCGGCAAGCCGACAGCTACGGCACCTACATCTTTACCGCTTGTGAAACCTGACTTACCAAAATCGTGTATTCCATGGAAGTTACCCCGTTCAGATTATTTCGACAGTGAAACCCTTGATTTATCGTGGCATTTCCTCAACAATACCGCTGCCTCGAAATACTCCCTTACCGAACGACCGGGATGGCTGAGAATAAATCCGGGCTCCGGAAGAAGCCACATTTTACACAAGGATGGAGGGCATTATTATACGCTTGTTACACGTGTCGATATCGATGCAGTCGAAACAAACCAGGCTGCAGGTATTTATATTACAAATGGGAACGAATCGGTAAACGTTAGACTTTTCAGTGGGTATTCGTCTGGTAAAAAAATTATTTTCACATTTGGCGGTACGACCCATGAATCCGATAATGATATAGGTAATATAGTCTGGCTTAAACTGGAGAGAGAAGGACACACTCTATACGGATATTATAGTATCAATGGGCTGGTTTGGATACAGGTTGGCTTAGGCATAAGCGCAGTAGACCTGGATAAAGCCCAGCCCAACTATAATTCATGGGCAGGTAATTCCAACGGATTATTTGCTGAAGGTATTCAGGCAGACTTCGACCTGTTCTTATATAGAGACGGATTCTCAGCGTTGCCTGTTGCCGGATACAATAATTATTTTGGTGTTGAAATTGTTTCAAAATCAGTAGGAAATGTTGTAACAAATAGTTCTGAAAACGGCGGCTGGCTTATGCTGGGTGGAGTGGAACTGGGTAAGCAAGAGAAAATACCTTTGGAGGTTCAGGTAATTGCTTCATCATCAGCTGGCGGAACACTGGAAGTCTGTATTGATGACATGGAACATGATGGTATAAGAATAGCTACTATCCCGATAACGGAAACGGGGAGCGAGGATTTATTCCAGGCATTCGACGCCGTTGTTTCCGGAGTATCGGGTCAACACAATATATACCTGCGTTTTCCGGAGAGCGAACATGCGTTCTATTTGTATACCATTCGATTTATTCCTGACGAATCATTCTTTTCCGGTTTACATAATGAACAGATGCAAACTAACTGGTTCTCTGTTTACCCGAATCCTTTTAATAAAGGAGTCACTGTTGATATCAGAGAGGGTGAAGGGCGTTATTTTGTTTATAATCTGTCAGGACGAATAATTGAAAGCGGATCAATTATCAATTGGACTGAAAATGTGGGTGAAAATCTACTACCTGGGATCTATATAATTAAAATTGACAAAGGAGATAAAACTGGGTCAGTCAAAATAGATAAACGATAGTCATCGAAAATAATAATCTTTAATCCAATAACATGAAAACATTACGTACTGTATTTGTCGGAATCGGTTTAATCTTATTGTCGTCAACGAGACTTGTTAATGGCCAATCCGTTACGATCGATATGGATTCGACACGCCAGTTGATAAGGGGTTTTGGGGGAATACAAATACCTGCGTGGACTGGTACTGAACTTACTGACGATATGAGTGAAAAAGCTTTTGGCAATGATCCGGGGGAAATAGGTCTGACTATTCTCAGGCTAAGAATAGATCCGGATTCAAACCAGTTCTCTCGTGAACTACCCATGGCACTGCATGCAGTGGGAAAAGGAGCTATTGTCTTTGCTTCTCCCTGGAATCCCCCTGCAGAAATGCTTGTTTCAGGTTCAGCACTTAGAAAACTGCGTGAAGATGCATATGACGATTATGTTGAGCATCTGAACAAGTATAATACATATATGGCTGATAATGGCGTATCGCTTTATGCCATATCTGTTCAAAATGAACCGGATTATGGTGACGACTGGACAAGATGGACAGCTGCTGAAATGATTAAGTTCCTGGAGGAAAATGGCCAGGATATTGAAACCAGGGTACTGGCTCCGGAATCTTTCCAGTTCAGGCGTCCATATACCGATTCCATTCTGAACGACTCCGAAGCAAGTGCTAATCTTGATATTGTAGGAGGACATATTTATGGTGGGGGATTGTTCGATTATCCGCTTGCCCGTGAACAGGGAAAAGAAGTTTGGATGACCGAACATTATACCAGTAGTGACAGGAGTGCCAATTTATGGCCGGACGCATTACTTGTGGGAAGTGAGATAACCAATTGTATGCAGGCCAATTTTAATGCTTATGTCTGGTGGTATATTCGTCGGTTTTACGGATTTATTACTGATGACGGATCAATTTCCAAACGGGGATATGTCATGTCGCAATTTTCAAAATTCGTTCGCCCGGGCGCTGTCAGAATTGATGCTACACCTGATGTTGCACCCGGTATCGATGCCACGGCTTTCAAAACGGATTCTACATTAGTAATTGTTGTCGTCAATTCGAATGATTCGGAGGTTAGTCTCGATTTTACCATTGAAAACAACATTGGAATTGATACCCTGACACAATTTACCACATCAGAAACGAAAAATGTAGTAAACGACGGAGGTATATCAATAACGGGTAATACGTTTAGTGCCATTGTCGACGCATACAGTATAACTACCTTTACTTCTTATGACGGGAACGGTGGCAAGTATAATAATGTACCACCGGTTGCAGATGCAGGTGAGGATATTGTAATTGAAGACTCTGATGGGAACGGATCGGAAATTATCACACTCGATGGCACATCCAGTAGCGATGCAGATGGTACTATAGTAAATTATTCCTGGTCGTTGAATGGCCAGCAGATTACCTGGGGAGCTAGCCCGGAAATTGAGTTGCCCATAGGAAATCATACTGTCATACTCGCTGTAACAGATGATGATGGAGCTACTGATACAGATACTTTGAATATTGAAATTACCAGTATATACAGCACCGAACTATGGGCTGAAGCAGAGTGTGTTATAGTAGGGTCTACCTGGGAAATCCTCTTTGATGAAAATGCATCAAACGGAGTATATGTTGGTGCTCCTCTTGGCACGGAAAGTGTTGAGGCCCCGTCAGCCGACACTGCCGATCACCTGATCTACGCATTCCACCTTGCGGAACCCGGCCCTTACAAAGTATGGGGAAGGGTAATTACACCCTCACCTAATGATGATTCCTATTGGGTAAAAATCGACTCGGGTTCATGGGCCATGTGGAACAATATTCCCGGTGGGAATGACTGGCACTGGGATGATGTTCATGATGGAGGTGCTGATAATACTGTCGTATATCAACTCTCTGAAGGAGATCATGAGTTGAGCATTTGTTACAGGGAAGATGGAGCCTACCTGGATAAACTTCTCATTGCCAATACCGGACTCACTCCAAGTGGAACAGGAGAAGAGGGACTTACCTGTACAATTAATCCTCCGGGTCCGGGATTAATTAATGCAGTTCATGAACTATCAGATATTCTGATCTATCCGAATCCCGCAGATAATGAGATTCAGATCAGATGGAATACAGGTTTTAATTCTTTGTTAGTCGTAGGGATGGATGGCAGAAATATGCTTCAGAAAAAGTATACTGCTCCTTTAAAGAATGTAGACCTGCATCTGGATCTCGAACCGGGAATGTATTTCTTAATACTCAGGAATGAAAAAATATCAGCTGTATCTAAACTGATTATTAAGTAATAGTTGATACAGGTTCAGGAAAGATTCTCTCAAAAGAGATATGACTTCATCGTAGAAAGTCCTCTTTTGAGAGGATCCGGATTTATGGGTATGTGCGGCTAAATGGATTTATAACATATTAATTTAATTGCATATAAAGAACAAATGAATAGAAAATTAAAACAAGTTTGGCTGTTTTTTTTACCGCTTATTCTATCGCTTCCTGCTTTCAGCCAGGTAAGTCTTCCACGCCTGGTCAGCGATGGTATGGTATTACAGCGCAATACGGATGTTAAGATCTGGGGGTGGGCCGCACCGAACGAAAAGGTGTCTGTCAAGTTTTTGGATCAAAGCTATGGAGCAACGGCTGATAGTAACGGTGAATGGCACATCATATTATCCGATTTGGAGGCAGGAGGTCCTCACACGATGATGATTGAGGCAGGCAATATCATTACAGTCAAAAATATCCTTATTGGCGATATATGGGTGTGTTCAGGTCAATCGCAGATGGACATAAATATGAACCGGGTACGACCGCTCTATGAAGAGGAGATTAAAAATGCAGGCAATCCATACATCCGCTATTTCACGGTTCCAACCGTATACAATTTTAACGCACTTCAGGCAGATCTTCCATACGGAACCTGGGAAAGCATAAGCCGGGATAATATTCTGAGTGTTTCGGCAATTGCCTATTTTTTTGCCGATGAACTATATAAAAAATACAAAATCCCGATCGGGTTGATTCGTTCGAGTGTCGGGGGTTCACCCGCCGAAGCATGGATGAGTGAAGATGCGATCAGGGAATTTCCCGAATATTTTGAAGAAGCACAGAAGTTCAAAGATACCGCTCTGATCAATCAGATACAAACAGCCGACTATAAGCGGATAAGCACCTGGTACGAAACATTAAACCAAACCGATGAGGGCTATAAGGATCCCGCCATGCCCTGGTATAAACCTGAAGTTAATGTTTCGGACTGGCCTGTTATGGAGGTCCCGGGCTATTGGGCCGATGGTGAACTCGGGCCGAAAAACGGAGTAGTATGGTTCAGAAAAGATATTGTACTAGCGGCCGATATGGCCGGAAGATCGGCCAGATTGAATCTGGGGCGTATTATAGATGCCGATTCGGTATTTGTCAATGGTGTATATGTGGGGTCGGTGGGCTATCAGTATCCTCCCAGAAGATATGATATACCGGAAAACATCTTAAAAGAAGGATCGAATACCATAGTGGTACGGTTGATCAGCAATGCCGGCATCGGCGGATTTGTTCCTGATAAGCCGTATGAGCTGGTGATTGGGGATTATACAGCTGATTTAAAAGGAAAATGGCATTACCGGTTGGGTGCTGAAATGGAATCTTTGGAGGGCCAGACATTTGTCAGGTTTAAACCAACCGGGCTTTATAATGGAATGATAGCTCCCCTTACAGATTATACCATCAGGGGAGTGATATGGTACCAGGGTGAGTCAAACGCAGACAGACCATTGGAATATGCAACTCTATTTCCCACCCTGATACAAAACTGGAGGGAAAAGTGGGGACAGGGTGACTTCCCATTTCTGTTTGTGCAGCTTCATAATTACATGGAAAGTTATGATCAACCAACGGAAAGTAACTGGGCGCTGACACGCGAGGCTCAGCTGCGCACACTTTATTTACCCAATACGGCGATGGCCGTAGCCATTGATTTGGGTGAATGGAACGATCTTCATCCCTTGAATAAAAAAGATGTAGCAAAAAGGCTGGCACTGGCTGCCGGGAAATTAGCATATCATGACGTAAATGTCATAGCCTCGGGTCCATTATATCGATCCGTGGAAGTCTCAGGCGACAGCCTTATTCTGACATTTTCCGACACGGGGTCAGGTCTTATTGTGAAAGGCGGAGGAGAGCTAAAGCATTTCGCCATAGCCGGACAGGATAAAAAATTTGTCTGGGCGAGGGCAAAAATAACCGGAGATAAGGTGATCGTCTGGAGTGAAAAGATCGAAGATCCTGTAGCTGTTCGCTATGCCTGGGCTGATAATCCTGAAGGGGCAAACCTTTATAATGAAGAAGGTCTGCCGGCATCACCCTTTCGAACGGATAATTAGTAAGTAGCAATTAAGAAAGTCATTGTAACAAGTATGCTTTAGCAGCCGGATATTTCGGAAGTGATGCAAACAAGCGGTTATAACTGGATTTTGTGAGACATATTTCTTCTAATTTGTTTTGCGTTTTTTATCCAACAAAAAAGGGGGCTAATACAATCTTACTAATATGCTTAATCTTACGTTAGTCGGGAGACCTGACTGCCTTCAGGCAGGTTAACTTTTATAATCGACATAGTTACACTTCGTTATTTCGATTCCCGTTACTCCGTATTCGGGATACGCCTGGCGGGGACAATGTCACTCAATTCCTGAAAATCAGAGTGTGGTAAACTTCTTCAGTATATCATTTACGGCATCCTTGTGAATGGTGAAATCCATCATTTTCAGTTTAATATAATCCTCACGGAAAAAATAATACCCAAAACGGGGATCGCCTTCGCCTACATTCCGCGAACCGGAACCGGAATCCTTGATCAGATACCAGTCTTTACCGCTGTTTTTATAATTCTCCAGGATACCAATCAACTGCAGACCGTGGTCATCGGTAGTAGTTTCATTTGAAAAACGGAACTGGCGGGCGTCTTCATTGATATATTCATAGGGTATATCATAATCAGGGATCATGGCGCAATTGGTTTCGCGACTTATTCCTGATTCCGAAACATCGCCGCCAATACTCATGGAATATCCCTCTTTAATGCTTCGTTTAATGATCTCCATGAATACATCGAGCGGAACATTGTAATAATCTTTACTGTGCCACCAGTTATCCGGTACTTTATATTCTACCTGTTGCCAATAGGGTTCCTGTTTATAGGAAAGTATATCGACATAGTCATCGGGATTGAGTTTAAGGTAATCTTTCAGATAGGTTTTTGGGGTATAACTTTTTCCGTCTGCCACAAAACTGACAGGAGGTTCTCCAATATAATGGTTCATAATGGATTTGACAGTTGCCAGTGCATAATCCATATTCCATGCATTACTAACCTTTACAGATTGCAGGAAGCTGTTCATTTCGTTGAACATTTGCTCATGCGTATGGAATATCCTGTTATCCTTCAAACCGGTATATGCGGACAGGGGTACAGCCCCGTATTTTTTCATTATCCGGGCCACTGCATTACCCTCCGAACCCTGGTCGAAATTAGAATTACCGCGCTGTTCGATAAAACGGGCAGCCTTCTCAACATATTCCCAGTAAACTGTATAGATTTCCGAAATCCTCACTTTCTTTCCTGTGAGCCGATACACTTCCGATTCGTAAAAAGCCGTGGTGGAAAAAGCCCAACAGGTACCTGTGTTACCCTGTGAAACAACAGGTTGGGTCCATACCGAATGGTACAGCGACGGATCATTGGGCAGTTCAATCCCCGACTGATCCATTTTGAAAACGATAAGGGGCTGCTCATTTAATTTCTCCAGGGAATCGTTCACCGCATTTACATCCTTTAAAATGGATTCATAGAAAAACTCCCTGTTTTTCTGATATACTTCTGCTTTCCCTTTGTCATTGTTTACCTGGGCGAAAACTGACATGCCGGTTATAAAGGCAATCATGGATAAAAAAAAACGTTGCATAATACCGAATATTAAATGAATTAATGAATAGTTTTTACTGGGTTTTAAGGTAGAAAAAAAAGGGTATTAAAACGAATAATTATTGAAAGTATTCATCGGATGAAAATTGTCTTAAAAATCCTCCTATTTATACTATTTCGCAGGTAGATAAATTACTTCCCGGCATGAATTTGTTACCCTTGCAACCTGTAAAGTAAATTACGATTTCACTATAAGAAAACATAATATGCGTTTTGTGAGACTGTTTTGTGTTAGTCACAAAACTGCCCCCTGCTTGCCAGCAGTTCATACTTATTCTTTTTTATTTAATCAGTTTTTATACTTTGTTTTATTATCAGTTTTATCCAAATTGACGCCAATATAAAGAAGTTTCCTCCCTGTGATTAAGACCCATATAAACAAAAACACAATGGCGGCAAAATAAAAGGCAATAGCTACCCCAAGAAGTGCCTTTGAGGTATTTTCAAGTATCTCAGCGATAATTCCTGTTGCTCCGGCCAGAATTCCCATATAGGAAGTGAATCTGTTAAAGAGTATACTCCAAAGCATAACGCAGCCAATCATTAACCAGGCAGCTGAAACAATAATGTAACTCACCATAAACGCTTGCACTTTGAATAAGGTAACCATTGCGTGAAACGATGCCAGCAGCATCGACCTTTCTACATCAGTCTCTGCAACTGAGTATTGCTTACTTAGTGAAAGCATGGAAAATGATGTATTTGTTGCATAAAAAACTGCAATCCCCACAAAAAATAAAACCGTTGCAATGAGCATAATAGATTCATTTACACTCCTGAGTACCATAAAAAGAGACAAGATTATAGGGATAAAAAGTAAATAGGAGATCATTCCCAGAAGATCGAAATGTAATAGTCCAAATAGTGAATTATCTTGAAATAGCTCAAGATATCCTGCTGTTGAAGAGGGATTGGGCATTACTGAATAAACAAAAACTTCTCCAAGAAGCAAGAAGACTATCACCATCGCTGATATCCCTCCAATTTTATAAAGGCTTTTCCAACGATTATCTGAAGTGTCGAGCAGGATCTTTTTGTTCATCTTTCGGATTTTTCTCTCCATATCCTTGTTATTTCCTTTTTTAATTTAGGTATGTTGTTATCTGAATATTTACTTGTCTTTGAATATTATTGTTAATCCTTAGGTACACTTGTTTCACTCTCAATATACCCACTAATCTACTTATAAACACAACGCCATTGTCAAAACTTACTGGTTAACCTCTCGTACAATAAAGCAAATTACAATATTAAAATATAAATACAAAATATGCGTTTTATGAGACTTATACCTCTCAATTCGTTTTGGGATTTTTTGCCAAGCGTCAACTTCATTTTTTCCCAAAAAGCGTCTACCTATTTTAGTATAAGACAACACCAAATCAATTGAATTTTAAAAGGTGTGGTAATTATTCTACAATAATCTTTTTGATAATATAATCTTTTTCAGTTTTGAGTTTTAAAAGATAGCTGCCAGTTAACAATCCAGATAAATCCAATTCAAAATTCTTTGAGTTAAGCGTTTCTCTTCGAAGTACAATTCCTAGAGGATTAAGAATTTCGATTTCAGTGATAAATTCTTCCGATATGATATGAATATTTTGAGAGACAGGATTTGGATAAACTAACAGGCTTTCATTTGAGCTGTTCCATTGGGATTCCAGTGCTGTAACATTTACCACGGTCACAACAACAGTATCAGGATCTGAATAGGCTTCTCCATCCGATACGAGGAGAATAAAATTGAATACCGTCGGTTCTTCAACTTCAGGTGCAATAACTACGGGATTTATACTGGTAAAATCATTAAACTGTAATCCGGCATCAGAACGCCAAAAAAAGGAAAGGACATCATCCTCTGCGTCTGATGAGGAACTTCCATCTAAAAAAATAATCGTATTCTCATATACAAACGTGTCGGTTCCGGCATTGGCTATTGGAGGGGTATTAATCCTGTTTATATTAATTATAACAATATCAGGATGTGAATCCATAGAATCATTGCTGACAACCAGTTCTATCCCGTATTGTCTGTCCGCATTTACATCGGGAGCCACAAAATTGGGGGTTGGTGAATGAATATCGTCCAATACAATGGATGAAGAAGCTGTCCAGGTATAGGTCAGTTCACTTCCTCCGGGATCAAAGGAGTTGGTTCCATCCAGATACACAGTTGTACCTTCATCAACTGTCTGATCAGGACCCGCATCAGCTTCCGGAAATACAACAAGATTACCTCCTAATGTTATAACTCCCAAAACATGCGTATTATGCCACATTTCGTATTCCCAGGGATATCCTTCGTCATCATCCAGGTCCCAGGCTAGCTGTGCTTCACGATCTCCATCAAAGGGATCGGCACCATCGGAATCGTTAAAAACAACATCAAATCCTATATAATTGCTGATATAATCAAAAATGGCCCCGGCAGGCGATCCCTCCGGTAGTACTGCCTCCCATGGTATTGCTATTTCCACAAGCCATCCGCTGTCAGGCTTATTGATCAATGTATATTCATAATCCTCTGGATTAGCCCTTCCCGGAAAGGTTATCCCTCTTTCTCCCCTGTTAAACCGTAGCTCTATGGTATTTTCATCATATTCTGATGAGACATTATTGGTATCCAGATCAATGACAATATCCAGGCAATCAAACATCCAGGGATCAGAAGTTTCAGAATTTGCACTCTGTTCAATATCATCTTTGATATCAGCGAACAGATATAAGTTTTCGAAATTCCAGGTAACCCTGAAGTAACCGCTGAAATCCGTTTCACCTGTCCAATTTTCATCCATAAAAAGATTCATAGTCTGTTCCTCACTCCAGGAGCTTTCATCAGCAATACCATCTATTTGAATCGGCTCATCAGTTGATGGAATGGTCATGGTTCGAACCGGGGGCATAAACTGAGCGTTGACTGCCGTAATGCATAATAAAAGTCCGGATACTTCCAAAAGGTTTGTTTTTTTCATGATTGAAATCTGATTAGATTATTTAATTTGATGCATTTAGAAATATTATGGTTGCGTCAATGAAATTTTTACTGACTTTTTTATAATCTCATCTACATTAGTTCCATCCTAACCATTTATTATATTTCCAATACAGGCATGTGAATATATCTCTGATTTGCTATTATCACCCTTGCAAAAGACTATACAAATTACGATTTCACTATAAGAAAACATAATATGCGTTTTGTGAGACTTTTACCACTCAATTCGTTTTGGGATTTTTTGTTCAATTATTCAGTGGGCTAATACACTGGTTTGTGTTTATCATCCCGGTAACCTGCTATGCAAATTACGACTTCTCTATAAAATAACAAAATCTGGGTTTCGTGAGACTTTTATTGCTGAATCCGCTTTTGGAATTATCATTAAGCGCTAATTTTATTTTTTCCTAAAAAGTGTCGACTTTTTTTACGATAAGAAATAAATACTAATGATATTTATTCTCTACATAAAAATAGACTTCACCATAACTGAAAGCGGTAAAGATTCCTAATCCATTTTCGATGTTGGTTAATGGCTCTGTCAGATTGCGTGAATCCTGTTCTCGGTTTTCATATAGATCGGCATACTCCTGGTTGACATGGTAGATTTTTACGCGGTGGCGTCCATATTTTTCAAGCGATCGGGTGTTAATTGTATAAAAATCGGCCTGGAAGGGTGACGATCTGAAAAAGAAATTGCCCCCGGGTACGATCTCCATTCCTCCCGGAAAATTGCTATTCTCCATTACAATATTCGCTGCATTTGAATCAGCACTTTCTATCACAATATAATAATAACTGTTATCCGGATTATCCCAGCTAACATCCAGTCCGCTTTGCTCATTGTCCCCCGGATGTACGAAAGTAAATGTGGT
>CAYUAV010000037.1:0-13675 GCA_964442665.1 uncultured Bacteroidales bacterium | reverse complement strand
TTTTTAGAATCACCCAGCTAATTAATTTGCTATGAAAAACTTAAAACATCATTTCTTGCAAACATGAGTCACGAAATACGGACTCCTTTAAACTCAATAATGGGTTTTGTGCAATTGCTCGATAAAGATTTACCGGCTGAAAAACGGAAAACCTATATAAAAACCATTTACCTGAGCGGTCATTATTTACTTCAGATAATCGATGATATACTGGATATTTCGAGGATTGAAGCCGGTGAACTCAAAATAATGAACACGCATATTATACTGAAGGAACTCTTTGAAGACATTGAATTTATGTTGAATCATCACTATAATCGTTTTATTTATACAAAAGCAACGATATCTTCAAAAGTAACTCCGGAGAATTTATCGCTGTATTCCGATTATACCCGTTTAAAGCAAATACTGTTAAACCTGCTGACGAATGCGATGAAGTATACCGAAGAAGGTGAAATACATTATGCTGCCGAATTACAGAACAACTATGTGCACTTCAGGGTTAAAGACACGGGAATTGGTATTAGTACCAATTTTCAGCATGAAATTTTCACTCGTTTCAGAAAACAGGAATACAATAAGGGCAAACTCTATTCAGGAACAGGAATCGGCCTATCAATCACTAAGGAGCTGGTTGAAAAACTGGAAGGAAAAATTGAATTTACATCTGCAGAAAACATGGGGACAGAATTTCACTTTACAATTCCTGTGGTCAGCGCTGATGAGACTGAATAATTATATTATTTTTGAATATCCTTTATTTGTTAGGTAAATCAGCACCCGATTCTGAAAAATGCAACTATTCTCTGACCATTCCGGCGAATTCTACGCATTGCTGACGGCAATTTTCTGGACTATTACAGCACTGGCGTTCGAATCGGCAAGTATGAAAGTAGGATCGCTTTCCGTAAATATCATCCGGCTTCTTTTAGGTTTTACCTTTTTATCGGTTTTCACAGCTGTTTTCCGTGACCGATGGTTGCCACTCGATGCAAGTCGGAACAATTGGATATGGCTTACCCTGTCGGGACTGGTGGGTTTTGTTCTGGGCGATTTAATGCTTTTCAAATCGTATACCATCATCGGATCGCGTTTTGCCATGCTTATCATGGCACTTGTTCCGCCTATGGCTGCATTGTTTGGCTGGATATTGCTCAGTGAAGAATTAAACCTGTATAGTATTGCAGGAATGATTATTACAGTTCTTGGAATTTCGATGGCCATATTAAGCCGAAGAGGAACCGGAATTAAGTTATCGCTTAAACTTGCACCAAAGGGCGTTCTTTTTGCCTTCGGAGGCGCAGCAGGTCAGGCCCTGGGCCTTGTGTTAAGTAAACTGGGAATGAAGGATTACGATCCTTTCGCTGCCACCCAAATTAGAATTATTGCAGGCATCATTGGATTTTCGATATTGATTACAGTTATAAATCGCTGGCCGCGGGTAGTACATGCAACTTTTCATTGGCCTGCCATGAAGGGGATTGCACTTGGAGCTTTTTTCGGTCCTTTCCTGGGCGTGTCTTTCTCACTGCTTTCCATAGTCTATACGAAGGCAGGAATAGCTTCTACCATAATGGCTATTGTACCCGTACTCATAATTCCGCCCGCTATATTGATTTTTAAACAGAAAGTTACCTGGATTGAGGTAATTGGAGCACTTATCAGTATATTCGGAGTATCGCTCTTTTTTATTTTCTGATACCATAATAATCCCTAATGCAATAATCAGGTTTTAAAACACATCGATGAAAAAACAGGAATTTAACAATACTTTTATTTATGGTTTCCAAGAATAAAAAAATATATCCTTACCTGGAAAACAGGGATTTCACCGCTGAGTGCATTTTCAGTGCAACGCGCAGCAGAGGTCCCGGCGGACAACATGTAAATAAAGTCAACACTCGTATCGAACTTCGGTTTAAAGTGAGTGCATCATCCCTGTTAACAGAACATGAAAAAGAGATCATTCTAAAAAAACTGAAATCATCCATTACTTCGGAAGGTGATATCATTATCATATCGCAGGATAGCCGGTCGCAAATCAGAAATAAAGAAAAGGCAGTTGAAAAGTTAAATACGCTTCTGAATAAAGCTTTGACTCCCCGCAAAAAGAGAATTCCCACCAAACCGACTGCAGCTTCACAAAAAAAGAGACTTGAACAAAAACATATCCGGTCCGAGAAGAAATCACTGAGAAAAAATATGGATAATAACTAGCTTATTATCAATAGTTAATTACTTCTTATTTTATTTTATTGTTTAAGAAAATATTAGAATTTATTGCTTTTATACTCATCTAAACTTATTCACTCAATCACTTATCTTCAGACCATTTTCACAATATCCCAGACAAAAGCCCTGACTCCCACTTCCAGGTTGACTTTATCGAGCCTTTTTACTTTTTCCAGTAATTGAGCAACTTTCTCGTCGGGAACTATCGTCATCGCAGCTGAATTCATTTCGGGCCATGTATGAGTGCCCATGCGAGGTTCTCCTGTTTCGGAGCCCCGTCCCTGAACATTGCTCCACCAGGTATATCCCCTGATCTCAAGCCTGTCGAACATGTATTCAACACGTTCCGTGTTAGCCTGATTGAATACGATAAAAACTGCTTTCATATTTTTATTAGTTTTTCTCAGTAAAAAATCCAGTGATGCAAAGGTTTCATAAGCATCACTTGTCCATAAATACAAATCTTCTACGCACGCTCTGTTTTTTATCACGTTCGCCGCGACGTGCAAAAATAGCATACATAACAGGAACAATGATCATGGTAACAATGGTCGAGAACACAAGCCCTCCAATGACAGTAATACCCATTGGGGTCCAAATTTCCGACCCTTCACCCGTACTTAAGGCAAGTGGCAGCATACCCATAATGGTTGTCATGGCTGTCATCAGAACCGGACGTAAACGTGAATGACCCGAAATAGCAATAGCTTCATAGAGATCATATCCACGGTCGCGCATCAGATTTATAAAATCGACCAGCACAATTCCGTTTTTTACGACGATCCCTATGAGTAATACCGCACCCAATGCAGCAATAAGACTTAATGTGGTATGAGTTATAAATAAGGCCAGTATTACTCCTGTAAAAGCGAAGGGTATCGAAAACATGATCACAAAAGGCATGGCAAACGACTCAAATTGCGAAGCCATGACAATGAATACAAGTATAAGACTGAGCACCAGCAATAATAGAATATCCTTAAATCCTTCCATTTGATCTTCGTAAGCTCCGCCAACATTTATCAGAACGTCCTGAGGTATCTCCATATTCTTAAGTTCAGCTTTAATATTCGTTGCAAGCTCACCCAACGAAATACCTATGGGTTTTACTGAGACCCTTACGATTCGTTGCCGGCGCTTATGCTCTATATTCGGGGGTGACCAGAACTCCTTCACTTTGCCCAGTTCCTTGAGCTTAATTTTAGCTCCGGTGGGACTTATTATGGTTATTTCATCCAGATCGGTTATTGAATTTCTGTATTCTTCCCTGAAACGCAACAGGATGTCATACTCATCACCTTCTTCCCTGTACCGTGAGGCAATAAGTCCCTGGACACGATTTCGAATGTATGTCGATACCATAGCACTTGTCAGGCCCGCTTCAGCCAGTTTATCCCTGTCGAGCAAAACCTGCAATTCAGGTTTGTCATTTTCTCGGCTGACCAATACATCCCGGGCTCCTTTCACATTATTTAAATGATTTTTTATCTCTTCTGCAAGTTTGTTAGTAACATCAAAATCGTAACCGTAAATTTCCACATCAACGGTATTATCACTGGTTCCCATTCCTCCTGATGTAGTTACATTGTAATTGACGATTTCAGCAAATTTATCCAGTTGATTTCGAAAATCGTCAGCAATTTCAAAGACTGATCTTGTTCGTTCATCAATCGGTTTGAGCCGTGAAATAATATTAATACGGTTCGATCCGGTGGCCGTAAAGAGCGAAAAGAATCCTCCTTCATCATCAGCGCCTGATGAAACGGACATCAGTGTAATTTCAGGATAACGCTCGCGCATGATCTGCTCCAGCTTATGAGCAATTTTTGAAGTTTCTTCAACACGAAGACCCGTTTGTAATTCGATTGCAACATTTAAACGACTCTCATCCGATTGAGGCATGAAATCGGTTTTAACGAATTTCCCTGCTATGACCAGTGAGCCAATGAATATCCCAAATGCCAGCAGACTTGTAATAAGTTTATGCCGCAATGCCCAGCGAATCGATTTTTCATAAAAACTATCAAGAATGTTTAGTCCTTTTCCGACAGTATTCTGATAGCTAAATCGGCGTACAACTTCTTTTTTTGGCATTAGCCGCAACAATTTCGATGCAAGCATCGGTGTAAGTGATATAGCTGTAAGAGTTGATGTACAAACAGTTATAGTTACAATCCATCCTAATTGTTTAAACATAACCCCTGTCATTCCCCCTACCAGTGTAAGCGGGAAGAATACTGCAACTATAACCAGTGTGGTCACAATCACTGCTAGCCATACTTCATTGGTTGCATAAATTGCCGCTTCGCGCGGACTACTGCCCCGCTCAATATGTTTTGTAATATTCTCAAGTACTACAATGGCATCGTCAACGACCATACCAATAGCAATTGACAGCGATGAAAGAGAAATTACATTTATAGAACTCCCGGTGATATAAAGGTAGATGAACGATACAATAAGTGAAATAGGAATGGTAAGCACAATAATAAAGGTTGCTCTCCACCTGCCCAGGAAAAAAAGTACCACCAGTACCACAAATAACAGTGCCCACATCAGTGTCCGGGACAAATTGCTTATTGATCCGCGGATAAATTCGGAAGTATCAAAAATAGATTGGATCTTAACATCGGGTGGAAGTGTTTTTTCCAACACAGCAAGCCTTTTATTTACTTCCCGTGCAATTTTTACCGTATTTGCCCCCGATTGTTTCAGAACGAACATACGCATGCCCTGCTTGCCGTTAATTCGCTCCTCCAGGGATCTGTCTTTAAGCGTGTCACGTACTTCAGCAATATCTTTAAGATAAATAGGTTTGCCGCCATAATTTCCTACCACAAGTTGCTTTAGCTGATCGCTTTCTGTCAATTCGCCCTCAACACGTAACTGGTAATCCATTTTACCCATTTTAACATTACCCGAGGGCATATTAAGGTTTTCAGCTGCAATTACATTCCCGATCTGTTCAAGGGTTACACTGTATGCATCAAGCTTGGTAGGATCAAAATCGACATAGATCATTCTTCTGGGCGTACCCACCGTTGAAATTGAACCAATACCATCCACCCTGTTTAGCGGATTGATGATTTTCTCATCGATGATCTTTTCCAGACCCGGATAGCTCTCTTTTGCCGTTACAGCATAGAAGAGTATAGGCATCATGCTTGTGCTGAATTTAAATATCGCAGGTCGGTCGCAATCTTCGGGCAGGTAATTGAATACCCTGTCAATTATATCCCTGATGTCGTTCGTTGCTTCATCGAGATTTGCCTCCCATTCAAATTCAAGACTTACTATGGAAAGATTATCATACGAAACTGATGTTACCTCCTTAAGCTTATCAACTGAGTTCAATGCGTCCTCGATAGGTTTGGTAATATTGGTTTCAATATCAGCCGCATTAGCTCCTGTATAGGTTGTCATTACCGAAATGTATGGTGGATTTATTTCAGGATATAAATCGACCGGTATCTGCACCAGCGAATAAATACCCATCACGATGATCGCTGTAAAGATCATCAATGTTGTGATCGGATTGTTTACGGCACTTTTGTATATACTCATTACTTTTCGCTTTTCAATTCAAAAAATTCCAATTTATTTTATTTATTCGGTTGCAATTTCGACATGCATTCCTTCGAGTAAACGCGCCTGACCATAAATTATCAGATGGTCACCTTCATGTAATTCCGATGACTCAACTTCGACAAGATCATCGAATCGTTTGCCTATAGTAACGATGATCCGTTTGGCAATTCCGTCCTTATCGAGGAATATATACCTTTCATTCGATCCCTGCATTTTAAGTACCGCTAGTGCAGGAACTACCAGCACTTTTACCTTACCCAGTTCCAGAATTACCCTGCAGTACATCCCGGGTCGTAAATTTTCTGTTGAATTCGGTATTTTTATTTCTGCCTGAAACGAGTGCGTAGCCGGATCGATCGTTGGGTATTTTCTTATTATTATGCCTGTATAGTTGCTTTCCGGATAAATATCGCAGGTAATGCCGGCTTTCATTCCTTCATGGACCAACGGGAAATAGGTTTCGGGTATGCTGATCATAGCTTTAAGCTGATCGATCTCTACGATGGAAACGATCGCAGCTTTCCCGGCCATGGTATTCGGAGCACCTGAATACATTTCGCCGTCTTCATAATATTTACCCGAAATAATGCCATTGAACGGAGCTGTAATTTTTGCATTTTCACGCAGGAACTCAACACTGGCTTTAGTGACCTCATATTGGGTTTTCATCTGGTCGTATTGCTGCTCGGTAACTCCGCCAACCTTCTGGAGTGTATCGAGCCGTTTATAATCTGTTTCGATATTTTTTAATTGCAACATGCTTTGTAACAATTGAGTCTGATCCATTTTAATAAGCAAATCACCTTTTGAAACCCTGTCGCCAATTTCAACCATAATCTTATCAATTTTACCCGGGGTTGCAGGTACCAGATGTACTTCTTCAAAAGGAGTTAATGTGGAAGAGTATTCAAGGGTTTTACCTATCATTTGTGGTTCAAGCACCATTATTTTTACCATTTCGGGCTTTGAACCTGCATTTATTGAATCGGAGCCTGTCGATTTCTGTTCAGTTCCGGAAGGTGAACAACGAAATAGTATCAAAACTAAAACGATCAGGAAAGCAAGGATTGTTATGCGTTTCATATTGAGTTTCTTTAATAAGTTTTCTATAATGCATTTAAAAGTTTTTGCAAGGCCAGGTGGGCATCGAAAAGTTGAATTATTGAATTTATAAATTCTGATTCTGCCTGCAGGTAATTACTGTTCGATGTAGCCACATCGAGGCTTGAGGCAACTCCCTGTTCATACTTCAGCTGATAATTCTGATAAACTCTGCGGGATACAGTTACGTTATACATCCTGTTTTCATATTGTTCCATGGCATTTTTCAGATTATACCTGTATTGCCTTTCCTGAAGATGCAACTGGTCGGAAACCAATGCTTTGTTATTCAGCGTGGTTTCGTACTGTATGCGGGCCAGGCTCAGTTGTGCATTTCGCATACCACTGGAAAAAATGGGAATATCCAGATTAAGACCAACAACATTATTTGGTGAAATATCAAATTCGGGTTTCAGAATTTTTTCTGTATACCTGTAAAATCCTGTCAGTGTCGGTAAATAGTTCGTTTTACTGAGTGTAACTTGTTTTTTCGAAAGCTGTAGCTGCGTATCTATCAGTTGATAATCGAGATTATTATTGAGATTGAAAGGGTCGGAAATAATAGTATTTTCATCGAGTTCATCGACAAGAAATGACAAAGAATCCGTAAGTTCAATGGGCGTTTCTGCACTCACACCCAGTTGGAATCTGAGAAGGTTATACGCTATTTCACCCTGCCTCTCGGCCGATTTGAGTGCATTTTCCAACGATTTCAGCTGTACGTCAAACTGATCGACATCAAGTTTTTCAGCCATACCCACGGATGCCATTAATCTGGTTTTATCGAAAATATCATTTGTATTTTTCAGATTCATCTTAAGAATTTCAATGGATCGTTCCGAAACCAGGGCAAGCAGATACGATTTTGTGACCTGCTCCTTAACATCCTGCTCAGTTTTTTGATAATTGGTAACAGATAATTGTTTATAAAGCTTTGCCGATTGTATGCCGACAATATAGCTTCCGTTAAAAATCAGCTGGCCAACCGTAAGATTCAGATTGCTGGTCGGATTAAACCGAATGGTAGTTGATGGTGTCCCCGAACCAAAACTTAACTCCGACTTAGCTCCCAAAAAATTGGAATAATCCACAGTAGCATCCACCTGTGGCAATCCGCTAAATATTGTTTCATTTATTTTTTTCTGAGATTCACGAACAGCCAGATCGGCGTTCCATAGCTGTTTATTATACTCAGTGGCATAATTCACAGCTTCATCAAGGCTTAGCGAAAGTTTTTCCTGTCCGGGTGAGTTTAACCCGATAAAACAGGCAAGCCCTAACACTATCTTTTTACTTCTGCTCATAGAGTATCGCATTTTTATTACTGTTTAATTTCTTTCAACCGGAAAATGTTTGTCAAGTAATTCCCTCCCCCTGACTGTTGAAATGCCTATGAAGTAAGGAATTACAATATTCTTAACAATTTCCGGCGTTTCAATATTTTCGGGAAATAATTGGCTGTTATGACATATTTTCATCATTTCGTGAACAAAAATATCCACAATCTCAAGATTGATCTCTTTCCTGAATATCCCTTCATCAATTCCCTTCTTTAAAATTCTGTATGATATAGGATATTCTCCCGACCTGCCTTTTTTTATAAATAATTTCCGAAGATCAGGGTAGAGTTTTTCAATATCTTCAAAAAACAGGTGATTAACAGATGACTTTTTCTTCTCAGCATGCTGACCGATAAGATAAAGAGCCTCGATAGTGTTATTTGAAGCTCCTATTATCTGTTCCATTTCCGCTTCATTCCGTTCGGCCATTTTTTCGATACATTGTTGTAACAGGTCATCTTTGTCCCTGAAAATTTCATACAGTGTCCGTTTCGAAGTACCGGCTTCACCGGCTATCTGATCCATCGTAACATACCGTATCCCTGATTTGGTAAAGAGTTCAATGGACCGGATTATGATACGCTCTTTTGTCTCCATCAAAATTTGAAAATAATTGATCCAAAAATAAAAAAACTAATTTAGTTTCATTAGTTTTCTAACATAATTTTTGCTGGTTTCTTATAAAAATTATGCAGATATGTAATAATCATTTTACCTGTAATTAAATTTGTGATCTGAAGGACTGTTGAAGGACATTTTAAATGTCTTAATTGAAGGTATCCTTATGTACACAAAATCAGAAGCTAAAGCGATACGCCAGGAATACTGGAATCAGTTTAAGACCCGAACCGGAGCATTAAGAACAAAAAAGGGCAAAAAAGGCCGATGGCTGATGAATGAAACGGGGATAAAGCAGATACACTTAAAATTCCATTTCGATGAACATATTGCCCTGACCGGTATTGAAATTGAAACACGGAACACCGAAAAACGATATGATATCTGGAATAAATTTGAAAGCCTCCGGAAAATTCTGGAAGAACATGCTGATTTTCCCATATTCTGGGAAAAGGAATACAGGCTGGATACGTCCAAGATAGTCTCTCGCATATTCTCAAAACTGGGCGATGTAAACATATACAACCGGCAGGACTGGAAAAGAGTCAACGATTTTTTTTACACACGAATGACTCTCTTCGAGGATTTCTTCCTCGAATATCGCGATTATCTGAAGCACAATAATTTACATTGAAACTGAGAGAAGATCAATAAGAATTCTTACACAATCTCAATTTCATAACCATCTTCGGAAAGATTTTCAGCTACTTTCTCAGCATAACTTTTATCGAAGTATACTTTGGGCTTATGTTTGGCAAATACGGGGTATCTGCCCACGGAATCTTCCGAATTGAGATAGTTATATCCAACCAAGTAAAGTTCCGTACCCTTTAAAAGTATTCTGAAAACCGGCCTATGCTTACATAGCTCAATAACTTCCTGAAGCTCGAACCGTGTGATATCGGGCTCGTGTTTCAGTTTGACAGTTTTGACTATTTCATCACTGAAAGGTTCTTTCGTGAAATGCAGATCGAAATTCTTTACATAACACGACAACACCACTGACTCATCCATAATAACCGCTGGCTTCTGATCGTCACCGACTAACCGGATATTAACACCGTTTCGGGAGAAGAGACTTTTCAGACGTTTATTACGTCTGGCAACCATCTCCTCCAGACTCTCATTTTTTCTCATCATTTCACTCAATCGATAAGCATTTAAAGATTATAAAATTAGTTTACTTGTAGAATATTGAACAGGTAGCATTGACGACAAATATAAATAAAATTATAACATTGCCTAAAGGTTAATTTCATCTTTATAATTTAGCATAAAGAATTTGTTAATTACACCCGGTGAAATTCTACCCTGTGCAAATTTCCGATAATTAATTTACAAAATTGCCAGTCAAATTCAATTAAAATAAACGAATTAATTAGCATTCTATTTGGATTTTAAAGAATAATAGTTACATTTACACCTCCTACCTTATATCAGTCACACGCGCTAACGGTCTCTGGCTCTGCATTTACATGCAGAGCTTTTTTTTGAATAACCTGTTAATTTTTTTAACCTGAAAAGTATGTTTCAACACCGTATCCGGTGTAATTTTATCTGATTATGTACTCGATTATCGATGTCGAAACTACAGGTGGAAGCCCGGTTGCTGAGAAAATAACAGAAATCGCTATATACCTGCATGATGGTAATAAAGTGATTGATGAATTCACAACGCTTATCAATCCGGAACGAAAAATTCCATACTATATTACCGCACTCACAGGTATTTCGAATGCCATGGTTGCCGATTCGCCAAAGTTTTATGAAATAGCGCGGCAAATAGTAGAACTTACAAAAGATACCGTTTTCATTGCGCATAACGTCTCCTTCGACTATCAGTTTATCCGCAACGAATTTAAAAGACTTGGATACGATTTTGTACGAGACAAACTTTGTACGGTTCAGCTAAGCAGAAGACTTATTCCCGGCCTGTCATCCTATAGTCTTGGAAATATTTGTAAGCACCTCGACATCCGGATACACGATCGACACAGGGCCGGCGGAGATGCTTATGCCACTGTTAAGCTTTTCGAAAACCTGTTACAGATCAGCAAACAAAACGGCCAGTCACTTATAAACCTCCCCGATGTTAACAGAAAAGATCTGCATCCGAATTTAAAGCCCGAGATTCTTGATAACCTGCCCGAAAAGACAGGGACCTATTATTTTTTCAACGATCAGCATAACCTTATTTACATCGGAAAAAGTAAAAATATACGGACACGGGTACTGAGTCACTTCAGGAATTACAGTTCAAAAAAGGCTATTGAATTAATGAATTCGACAGCTGAAATTGATTATGAACTCACCGGAAGTGAGCTGATCGCCTTATTAAAAGAATCGCATGAAATAAAGGTAAACAGACCTGTATATAACCGGGCACAACGCAGGGCTATTTCGAATTATGGTTTATATTCCTATTACGACAATAAAGGCTATCTGAGATTCATTATTGATAAAAATCAAACCCGCTCCGAGATCCCTCTCCGATCCTTTGCTACGCTCAGCGCAGGAAAATCATATCTTAATTATAAAACCGAAGAATATGAATTATGCCAGAAACTCTGCGGCCTGTATCCTTCGGCAGGAGCCTGTTTCAACTATGAAATAGCACAATGTAAAGGCGCATGTATTGAAAAGGAACTGCCCCAGGCATATAATGTTCGAGCCGATAAAATCATTGCTGAAAACGATATTCTACACGATAATTTTTTCCTTCTTGAACCGGGAAGAAATATCGGAGAATATGCAATTGTACAGGTACAATGCGGAAAATATATCGGTTATGGCTATGCCGATGTTGCCTGTGTCAATGGAAATACTGCTTTGCTTACCGATTGCATAAAACCTTTTGAAGATAACCGGGACGTTCAGCAAATATTAAAAACCTATATCCGCTCAGGAAAAAACCTGCAAATTATTCCGTATACCAAATTGTATTGATTGCAGAGTTATTCACAATGAGAGGTTCATAAATCGCAAAGAAAATATCCATAAATCATTGATTCATTCTTAATTTTGCCGCCGTAATGATAACCTTCCAATTTTATGCATTATGATTCTTTTCTTCAGAGGCCGTTCCAATAACATAATTGCTGTTCAGATTGCTGAAAGACCGGAAACAGCCGTTATCAACAAACTGATCTGGCTTTTTTCAAATGCCCGGATTCTTGATAGTGATATAGTTAAAGGAACATTTATAGGTCCGCGAAAAGAAATGATAACACCATGGAGCACAAATGCGGTTGAAATTACTCAAAACATGGGCATACGAGGTATTAAGCGCATTGAGGAATTTATTGAGACCAGAGATAAAAAACCTGATTACGATCCTATGCTGACAAGGATCTATCACGATCTTGATCAGGAACTTTTCACAATAAATGTGACCCCCGCTCCTATTTTATTCATAGACAATATTTCTGATTATAACCTGAAAGAAGGATTGGCGCTAAGCAATGAAGAGGTGAATTATCTTGAAGAACTGGCTGATAAACTCGGCCGCAAATTAACGGATAGTGAAATATTCGGCTTCTCGCAGGTGAATTCGGAACACTGCAGACATAAAATCTTTAACGGTACCTTTATAATAGATGGTAAAGAACAGGATCATTCTTTGTTTCAGCTTATTAAACTGACAACTCAGTTATATCCCAATGCCGTTGTCTCGGCATATAAAGACAACTGTGCATTTCTTACCGGTCCGGCAATTGAACAATTTGCCCCAAAAACACAGGACAATTCCGATTATTTTATGATCAGCGATATAGAATCGGTTTTATCACTTAAAGCTGAAACACATAATTTCCCTACAACCGTAGAACCCTTTAATGGCGCAGCCACAGGCTCCGGAGGCGAAATACGCGATCGTATGGCCGGAGGAAAAGCATCACTTCCTCTGGCAGGTACTGCTGTTTATATCACGTCATATTCCAGACTGGAAGACGATCGGAACTGGGAAAAGAATATTCCTGAACGAAAATGGCTTTATCAGACTCCCTCTCAAATATTGATTAAAGCATCAAACGGTGCCAGCGATTTCGGTAATAAATTCGGACAACCTCTGATATGTGGCAGTATGCTTACATTTGAACACAGCGAGAATAATAAAATATATGGTTATGATAAGGTAATTATGCTTGCAGGGGGTATTGGATTCGGAAATAAAAAAGACAGTGCAAAGGATGTCCCTGCAAAAGGCGACAAAATTGTACTCCTTGGAGGTGACAATTATCGTATAGGAATGGGAGGCGGTGCTGTTTCATCGGTTGCAACCGGTGAGTATGCCAATTTTATTGAGTTGAATGCCGTTCAGCGATCAAATCCTGAAATGCAAAAAAGGGTATATAATGCAATTCGTGCCATGGCTGAATCCGATATTAATCCGATTGTATCCATTCACGATCATGGCGCCGGCGGGCATTTAAATTGTCTCTCCGAGCTGGTCGAAAAAACCGGGGGCAAGATTAATATGGCTGCGCTGCCAATCGGCGATCCCACCCTGTCGGCAAAAGAAATAGTAGGGAATGAATCGCAGGAGCGAATGGGACTTATCCTTAAAGCAAAGGATCTGGATGAGATGCAACGCATAGCTGACAGGGAAAGGGCACCGATGTATATTATAGGGGAAGTTACCGGAGATCATCAGTTTGTATTTGAAGATAGCAATGGTAAAAAACCTATCGATCTGCAGCTCGAAGATATGTTTGGCAATCCGCCCAGAACCATTATGAATGATGAGGCAATCGCCCAAAATTTCAAACCAGTTAAATATGAGGTTACCGAACTACAGG
>CAYUAV010000036.1:0-13714 GCA_964442665.1 uncultured Bacteroidales bacterium | reverse complement strand
CTGTCAGAGGCCACAATTTTCTGTACTTCATTCCAGTTTCCGTAACCATCTCGTTCAAAGATATAGACCGATCCTGCATTCGTCAATGTATTTTCCCCCAATTCATCTTCACTTTCTTTGTATGCACTTACAATAAGGTATTTATTAAAAATACTTACCCTGTATGCAAATAAATCATTTGTATCGCGATCGGATGCCACAATTTTTTGTACTTCATTCCAGTGACTGCTTTCGTTGTGTTCAAAAATATAAGCCGACCCTGCATCATCCATGGTATTTTCACCCAGGGTATCTTCATCTTCATATGTTGCTCCAACAACGGCATAATCGCCTGAAATACTTACAGAATAACCAAAATAATCATTGGCTCCCCTATCGGAAGCTACAAGTTTTTGTATTTCGTTCCAGTTGCCATTTTCAACTCGCTCAAAAATATAAGCCGATCCAGCTGCAAGCAGCGTATTTCCTCCAGTGGTATCTTCATCTTCTCCTTCTGCTCCAATGATGGCATAATTCCCCGAAATATTTACCGAATTTCCAAATCCGTCGCCTGCAGCCCTGTCACTAGCAACAATTTTCTGTACTTCATTCCAGTTTCCGTAACCATCTCGTTCAAAAATATAAGCCGATCCTGCTGAAGACAGCGTATTTCCTCCCATGGCATCTTCATCTTCGCTTTCTGCTCCAATGATCGCATAATTACCCGAAATGCTCACCGAAAGACCAAAATAATCATTGGCTGCCCTGTCGGAAGCAACGAGCTTCTGTACTTCGTTCCAGTTTCCATTGTCATTTCGTTCAAATATATAAGCCGCGCCTGCATAATTCATGGGATTATTACCGATTTCATCTTTATTCTCACCATATGCTCCGACAATCGCAAAATTTCCTGAAATATCCGATGCAGTACCAAAATGACCCCAAGCTGAACTGTCGGATGCATCCAGTTTAATTACTTCGTTAAATTCCTGTGTATACGCTGCTTTATGAAAAAAGCAAAGTACAATAAGACCTGATATAATTTTGAGTTTCATGAGTTGTTAAATTTTTAAGGTTGTTTAACAGGTTATCCGTAAAGCTTCAACCGGCCGGTATCTAACGGATAAATACCCTGCTTACTGAAATACTTTTCTCATGGGCTATTTCAACAATGTAAACACCTGCCGGCAATTCAGCTATAATAAAACGTACCCGATTATTCGACGGCATCCCTGTTTTTACCGTGAAACCCACACTATTATATAGTTTCACCTCTGCCCCGTTTTCGGCTATTATCGTCACATATTCGGAAGCCGGATTGGGAAAAAGAACTACATGCTTCATCTCTGCCTGATTCGTAATCGTTACGGGTTCTGCCGGTTTCCTGGCTAATTTCACATTATCGAATGTAACATTCGAGGTTTCTGTGCCTACCTGGATGGAAAGCTGCATATCGGAATACACATTATTGAGTACAAATTCAAATGAATACGATTGGGTAGCCTGACCCAAAACTATTGTTTCATTCATAATATTGGCCCATGGATCGACACTCTGTTCGAATGAAACCCGGCATGGCCTGTCGTCAGTCTCGGCCGAGGCATCGAATGAAAGAACATAAACAGAATCCTCTTCCAGCCTATCGAGTTGTGCCGGTGAAAGCTCCTGCTTCAATTGTGCATCCCAGGGTTCGGGACTGGCAGAAAGGGTAATGCCTGAAATCGTACAAGTTCCGTTAAAAAGAACAGCATTGGCTGTTACTCCGAGATAATCCGTAGTGTAAACAGACCAGGGCAATAGGATACATGTTTCGAAATTCCCGTTATCAATAATGTTATCAGGATCGGTACCAGCGTCCGGAGTACACGATTCAAAAATATAAGCCGACCCTGTACATGGTCCGCCGGTAGAAAAAGCTCCAACAATAGCATAATCACCTGAAATGTTCAGGGAAGCTCCAAAATCAGCATACGCTTTCCTGTCGGAGGCGACAATTTTCTGAACCTGGTTCCAGTTTCCATTTCCTTCACGTTCAAAGATATAGGCTGATCCTGCACCACTCAATGTATTCTCTCCCTGTGCATCTTCATCTTCATCGCAGGTTCCTATAATAATCCGATCTCCGGAGATTCCGGTTGAACGACCAAAATTGTCCAGTTCAGCCCTGTCAGAAGCAACAATTTTCTGTACCTCGGTCCAGGTCCCGACCTGATCACATTCAAAAATATAAGCTGAACCGGCTGAAGACAGAGTATTGTTACCCAAAGCATCCTCGTCCTCATTTATTGCACTTACGATTATATAGTTACCGGAAATACCCACCGAATAACCAAAATGATCAATAAAATACCTGTCGGAAGCCACAATCTTTTGAACTTCGCTCCAGATACCATTAGTCCCCCTTTTAAATATATAGGCCGAACCGGCCCTGTCTAAGGTATTTCCTCCAAGGGCATCTTCACTTTCATTTGCAGCTCCGACCACAACATAATTTCCCGAAATACATAAAGAATAGCCAAAATTATCAGAAGCTGATCTGTCGGACGCTACAATCTTTTGAACTTCATTCCATAGTCCATCCTCATCTCGTTCAAAAATATAAACAGATCCGGCATCATTCATGGTATTTTCACCTGCACTGTCTTCATCTTCGTAAATTGTTCCTACAACAGCATAATTTCCCGAAATATCAACAACCTTTCCGAAGTGGTCAGTTGAAGCTCTGTCACTGGCAACGATCTTTTTTACTTCTTCCCAGATCCCGTAACCATTACGCTCGAATATGTAAGCCGAACCTGCATCCTCAAATGTATTTTCACCCACTTCGTCTTCATCTTCATCTTCAGCCCCAACAATTATATAATTAGCCGAGATAGCCACTGAACCTCCAAAATGGTCATCAGCTGCTCTGTCTCCAGGTACGATCTTCTGTACTTCGATCCAGTTTCCATCGGCATTCCGTTCAAAAATATATGCCGAACCAGCAGATAATAATGTGTTTTCTCCCGCAGCATCTTCTGATTCTCCGTAAGCTCCGATAACTGCATAGTTACCTGATATGTCGAGACTCCAGCTAAAATTATCGCCAAACAAACTATCGGAAGCATTTAATTTGATTACTTCGTTAAAATCTTGTGTAAGCGCTGCTTCATAAATAAAGCAAAGCATAATCAAACCTGAAATAATTTTTATTTTCACGGGTTACAGTATTCTATGGTTGGTAATGTGGTACTCAATAAATAAAACTTCAATCTGTAAAACCGATTGAATTGAAAATTCGGGAATGCATAAATAGAATAACATATAAATATATAAAATTTGCACGCAAAGTTTGCTTCAAATTAGTATTCCGAACGATTCGTTTAGAATTCGGAACACTCTATTGAGAATCGGCCCTGATTTTCAAATAACATAGCTCATTCCGGGAATTAATCTTCAACACGCATGCGATTTGGTTGGACCTGTCATTCTGTGTAGGATGTATTGTAAGGTTCCTTTTGCCGGAGCGACGTATTTATTTTCAATGAGCAGAGACGGATGTCGCTAATCAGCATCGGATAACATATACCGTGTGTCAGGCAGACATCTTATACTAATTTTATGTAAGTTTTGAAACCTGACAGATTAATTAAACCTGCATTGTGACCGAAAATGCATCAATCCTTATTCAACCTGATCTCTAAATCCCGCCCAGTTAACCGCTCCTGTAATATGATTCCTGAAAAGTTCATTCCGATATATTTCGGCTGTATGACCCAGGGCTGTTTGAAAAATACGACTGTCTTCATATTCACGATACCATACCACAGGATGATCGCCCATTCGTTGCCTGGAACCGGGAAACCATTCGTTGTTATCTACATCATAAGAATTTTCGTCTATCGATATCAGTACATGGACATTTGCACGTGGATTACTTTTAAAACTATACCACTCATCTGTACAAACCCATTCATTTTTGGTAAAAAAACGTGTGGCAGGGTGTGTTTTATCTTCAATGATCAGGCGTGCTTCCTGCACGGGCGGATGACCAACAAATGCTGTGCCTATTAACTCCATATACCAGGGCCACTCCATTTCCGTAATTGTTCCGGTATGGATGGCAACAAATCCTTTTTTGGAACGGATAAACTGTTGAAATGCTCTTTTTTCTTTAGTATCAAGAATATTATTGATGGTCTGAAGAAATACGATCACATCGAAACGTTGCAGAAACGATTTGGTAAACAAACCGGCATCTTCCGTAAATGTTAATGTCCAGTGATTGTTTTCACCCAGCTCCATGAGGGTTTTAGAGGCTTCCGGTATTACCTCATGCCGGTATCCATCTGTTTTGGTAAAAACCAGTATGTTCAAATCCGAGGTATCATTCTGTGAAAATAATGGCATAATCATACAAGTATGTAAGATGACCAGATGCAAGATATTTTTCATATCGCACAGTACTATTAATAGTATCTTCCCATCAGCGGATTATCAATGATGGTACGTTTTAATTCCAACAGGTCAACAGGCCCTGCAACCGAATAAACAATTTTACCACCCGGTTCGATTAAAATACTATAGGGCAATGAGCCGTCCCATTCGGGATCAACGATATCGATAAGTGCATATTTATCATGGCCGTTGAAAATATAATTTTGGACGGCAGAGTGCCGGGATGTCAGAAATTCCAAAACTTTTTCCCTGTTTTCAGGTTTATCGGCCGAAATGGAAATAAATTCGAAATCCCTGTTATAATACATTCTGTTTATATTAATCAATTCAGGGTATTCAATAACACACGGTCCGCACCATGTTGCCCAGATATTAATCAATCGCAGTTTGGATGAGTTGTTCTTCATCAGATCGGCAATACCCTTTTTTTCAATTTTTTCAAGTGTCACCGGTTTTTCTGTCCATTCGGTATTTACTTTATCTTTCCATTCTGTCTTCCATGCCCATTTGATAGAGCAGCCAAATACTTTTGTTTCTGGATTTGTAACAGGTCGACCGGCCAGAGTTTCATCTACAGCAGTCCTGAGATCTTCTGCATCAGCTGTTCCGGGTTTCTCCGAGTTATCGAGCCTGCCTTTATAGGTGAGCTCGCGATTTTTATTAAATACAAAGGCATGTGGCGTAGCTGTAGGTCCGTACCGGACCGATACGGCATGATCATCGCCATCGTACAGATACGGGAAATTAAAGTGTTTATCTTTTGCACGGATAATCATGCTTTCATACGTATCGTCAAGATCGGAATATGAACATTCTTCCAGAAGTAATGAATACATACTGTTCGGCATAATAGCCACCACTGCCACATTTTTATCCTTATAATCGTCGACAAACCGGATGATCCTGTCTTCATAGGCCTGGGCCGTAGGACAGTGATTGCAGGTGAAGATAATTACCAGCGCATCGGCAGTGTCAAAATCACTTAAAGAATAATATTTGCCGGTAACATCAGGAAGATTAAAATCATATGCCTTCTCTCCTATTTCCATTGTTTTAACCTCTTGTTTTTCAATTTTTTGAGGATTAGGTTTGAAAGTATTAATTTTACTCAACTTTTCAGGCTTTTGTTTCCCCTGAAAAGAGTTGCAAGAAACAAAGCCGAACAAAATGATGGCATAAAATGCAACATTAATAATGTGTACATGAAGCCTGATGACTGATTGCAGATATTGTTTTGTCATATACGGTTAGTTTCAGATAAGAATTATTAGAGGAAGTACTAAAATAAAAAACCCTGTCAGTATTCCATACATTATTTTATATTTATATCTCGTTGATTTGTGCAGATTGTTTCGCAAATGCAGGCGGAAGTTCTTCACACAAAAAATTCCCTCACAGGTCTGACACATTAAACTTCAGATATACCTTAATAGCTTGCCGTAAATGTGTTTAAAGCGGAAACTGCAGAATAAAAGATGTTCCTTCACCTACCTTGCTTTCAGCGCGGATAGTACCTTTATTCAGTGTAACGAATTCCTGTACCAGGTTGAGTCCGAGTCCGATTCCCTTCTCGTTGTCGGTACCTCTTGAGCTTTTATCTTCTTTAAGTTTAAACAGGTCTTTCATTTTTTCTTCCGGAATTCCTATCCCCTTATCGGTAACACGGATTTCTGCTATATTTTTCTTCTTCGAGGTTGAAATAGTCACAGTCGTTCCCGTGTTGGAAAATTTCAGGGCATTGCTCACGAGATTCCGGATTATGGTCATCATGCTGTTCTTGTCGGCCGGAATTACCAGGCCGGCTTCAAGATAGAGATCGATGTGCTGGTTCTTCGACAGGGTAACTGAAGAAAAAGTTTTCACTACCTCACCGATTATTGTCTCTAAATTAACCGGTTCCTCTTTATATGGAAATATTCCCTGTTGACTTAATGCCCAGTTAAGCAAATTCTCCAGGAGACCTGTCAGCGATATTACGGTCTGGTCGATATAATCGGTGGCCTGGTTCAGCAGGGCTTTATTATTGTTTTCGAGACTTTCTTTAATCAGATATGATACTCCCCCCAACGATGCAAGTGGCGACCGGAGATCGTGCGAGATAATAGAAAAAAACCTGTCCTTGATCCTGTTAAGTTCCCCCAGTTCGGAACTTTGTTTTTCCAGTTGCTTCTGCCGTTCTTCCAGATCGTCTGTAAGCGTTCGGTTGTGTCTCAGATTAAGATAAATGATTACAATGAATCCCGCAGCCAGCAAAACCATTAAGCCCATGGCAAAGATTATGAAACGTTGCATTGTTTTATTTTTTTCCAGGATATCAACTTCGGCTTGTTTTTGGGCAACTTCAAATTCGGTACGAAGATCAGCAGTTTTCTGAATCGATTCCAGATTCCGGATGCTATCACTGTAGGTGTAATAAATGAGTTGGTAGCGGAAGGCACTATCGTACCGTTGCATCAGCTCATAAATTTGTGATAGCCGGAAAGCAGCATCGCGTTTAAGTTCCGAAATATTGTTTTTGGAAGCAATGCCAAAACCTTTATAAGCGTTATTAAGAGCTTCGGATACTTTACCTTTCCTTTGCAACACATAGGCATATTCAATAGTGAAATCGGCTACTGCCCTTTCATCTGCATACTTTTTCAGAATGCCGATTGCCTTTAACAGATTTTTTTCAGCCAGTGTCAATTTATCCATTTTAGAATAGACCAGGCCGGTATTGCCAATGCAATAAGCATTTTCTGCCTCGTTATTTAATTTCCGATATATTTTGCCGGCCTCAGTGAATAAGATCAGAGCCGAATCGTACTGCTGAACCCTGTAATACTCAAATCCGAGATTATGTAATGCAGAAGCCAACCGGACAGAATCATTTTCCTGATCAAAAATTTGTATGGCTTTGTTTAAATATAATTTGGCATTGTTATGATTTTGCTGACTGATATAAGCAACTGACATGTAAGTATACGCAGTAGCCAGTCCGATCTCATTGTTATCTTCCTGGTATAACCTGGCAGCCTGGGTAAAACATTCGACAGCGAGGGTCATTTTACCCGCAAGGTAATAACCATTACCCTTCAGGATCAAAGACCTGGCCGGATTGATCCCTATTTCTTTTGCCGTTTCAATGGCTTTATCACTGTATAGCAAAATGGTGTCGGCATCAACGGCCTGTTCGGCTTTGGTATATAACTCATTGTATTTTTTATAATCCTCCGGATAATGTTTGCTGACATTAGGATAACGAATACTATCCGCAGCTGATGGATAATCTCCCCATCCGAAACGGAAGGCAAATAATAAAAGTAGCAGAAGAACAAGTTTAATTTTAAGGCTCATGTGACGGAGGCGGTGGAATTAAAATTACGGGATCTATACTAACTCTGGTTTTATCATAAAGCAGATAGTCGATACTGTAGGCTTCTTCTCCCTCGGCAACGCGCGGAACTTTAAGGCAGAACGTATTAGTAAACCAGAACCTCCCGGGTTCTTTTCGAAATACGTTTCCTTTTCCTGTTTTCGAGTAAATCCTAAGGATCTTTTTTATACCGCTGCAACGGTCGGGTTTCCAGATAACTGTTGAACCTGCAGGTACAACGGTAACCAGGTTGTTGACAGCACCATTACGGTTAGAATCAAAAAGCATCAACTGGTTTTTCTTATTGACCAGGATCGATCGGAGGTAAATTCTGACGTTTTTCATAATGTTGGTCGGAATAGTAGTTTTGTGTAGTTTAATATTAAATGCGAAAGCTAAAATACGCAACAGATTAATAGATACAAAATTGTGGATAAAAATAATTAAGTCGATGCTGTCGGGGTATCCTTCCGGTGATTTTATGTCGATGGTTTCCTTTTTCGCAAACCGGTTCACCAGCCAAAAGGCTGAAAACCTCAGAAAGTCATGGTAGTAAGGCTTAGCATAATATTCTCTTTTTTCGGACTGCAAACGCCTTTAGCCAATGCATAGTCTTGGCGGAAATAGTAAGGAAGAGTATTATCCGGTCAAAGGTTCAATTGTGCTAACGGACAAATCAACCGCTTTTCAACTCTGTTAGAATTTATTAATTTAAAGTCTTCTATGGTTTTTTTTAACCTAATTTTAATCCTGAAACCCCTCTGTAGTAAAATGTGAATATTTAACTGTTAAACATTTTTTAATTGTTGGATTAATGCTATAGTTTAGAGTTATAATAACTAATAGACAATGAGAACTTTAATTTTTATATTACTATTCGGACTAATCGGTAATTGTTGTTTTGCGCAGGTTAAAACAGAGATTACTGAAAAAAGGAATGTATACAACAAGAAAGGTGATTATTACTTCGACAGGAATGATTATAAAAAAGCCATTGGCTATTATAACCTGGCATACCAGAAAGATACTACCGATTATTTTTCAATCCTGAAAAAAGCAGAAGCTTATACAAAACTCAAATGGTATCCCCAGGCTGAACTGTGTTACCGTTTTATTTTTGAAAATAACCTGCGTGTCAGGAATATATACAGGCTCAGGTATGCCCTCGTTTTACTTGCCAATAATAAAACAGACGAGTTTAAACATTGGCTGGATTTATATAGTGCAGTGGTTGATGAGGAAATTAAGGGTGAAAACATTCTGGTCTCCAGTGAAAAAAGGATTCAGCTTTACAAGGATACTTCCGTTATACTGGTTTCGGACAATCAGGAACCGGATACTATAAAATTCAAGATCAGGTACGAAGGATATCAGTTCAAAAAGCGATCATCAGAGGAGGAAAATGAACTTTATGTAGTTCTGAGCAATGGTGACGAGTTTTCGATAACTGCCACTGAAACAAGCGATTTCAAATTCAGCTTCCAGCCTATGGAGAATTATAAGCTTATAATTCAGCAGGAAGATATTAATGCCGAAGATATACTCAACAACAAGACATTAAGCGCTGAGCAGCGAATGAGAAAATTCCTTAAACCTCCTCCTGTTCAGAAGGATGAACTCAGACTCGAGAAAGGTATGAAGTATCAGTTCTCTTCAGGAAAATATAAAATCAGTCCTCAATATCTCAACACGCTTAATCAGTTAGCCGGTAAGTACCAAAATCCCGATGCTAATACAATAGACCTGACTGCGCTGGTAAAAGAACTACAACTGGCCGATGGAGCAATTTATACGATCAGGTTTGTCAGAGTCATTGATCCGGAAAACAATTATAAGAAACTTGAGATATCAACCGTAACGATGAATGACAAAACCATTAACATTTTCGGACAGTCGTTCCTGCTGGTCCTGCCCGACAGATTAAATGAAAATTTCGCCATTCAAACTGATATTGAAACTCTGGAAAAGAATTTCAGTCCGAAGAAATATGCTCTCAAGGTGGATACCAGCCCGTTTTTCAGGGCAGAAAAGCAACCTGCACCAAAAAGCCTGATTTCATTGTCCGTGAACACCGACTCCCTGGCAGAGGTAAAACCTGAAAACCGGTACACAGCTGAAGAAATAAGTATCATTCCCGGCACTGAGTATATTCTTACCCTCAGTAAACCTGATCCGAACCGTCCGGAAAATATTGAGGTAATCGTTCCCCTTACCCGGGGCGTGAGGTATAACTTAAGTTCATCGCCTGAACCGGATACTGCTTTTAAAAGATCCCTGGCAGAATTTTTAATCGGAAGGGAAGGACTCGAACTTGCCGATGAAGAAATAATTGATATCTCGGTATTATCGAAAGAACTTGAAGTGCAGCCGGGAGAAGAGCTTACATTTACACTCATGCCTGTTAAGCGTCCCGGCAGGAAACTGGCTGCTTCGGATGAAATCAGATCAAGTCTGAATCTGGATGGAAAAATATTTGAAATTTCCCATGATGAGAAATTTGCGATAAATATTCCTTTTCATGTAAACAGAATAGTTAACTTCCAAACCGACCTGGACTATGTAAAGGAAAACTTTGATCCGAATTCTTATACTATGCGGCTGGATACGGTTTCCTTTACTTCTGAAATAGCAGTGGATACCACAGGTTATGGTAAGTTAAAATCATCGGGGTGGCTGGTCAGTATGAATGTGAATACCAATTCGATGAATGAAGTCGAACGGGAGAATCAGTTTATTGCAAGAGAAGTGAGTATTATTCCCGGACAGGAATATATATTGTCGGTAAGTAAAATTGATGCGAATACCGGAAAAGAAATTGAAATTATTGTACCATTAACACGAAATATTAAGTATAACTTTACCTCCAATCCCGATGCAGAAGAGTTATACAGGGAAAACCTTAATAAATACCTCGCAAGCAGGAATAATATTGAAACCATCGACGGAGAATTGATCGATATCCGGTTGATATCGAAGGAGCTGCAAATTAATCCGGGTGATAAGGTATTTTTCAGCTTGCTTCCCGTGAAGAAACTTCCAAACATACAGGTTAAGGAACCTGAAGCCCGTTCGAGTTTGTACCTGGACAACAAACTGGTTGAGTTCACCCAGATTCAACGGTACACGATCAATATTCCGCTAAATGACGAACATCTTGTAAATGTGCAGACTGATATAGGTTATTTAATGGAAAACTTTGATCCACACACTGTTACCCTGGATGTAGATACCCTGTCATTCTTTTCGGAGATCACTATCGATACAACGGGATTGGGCGAACGTGTCATTAAAGATCCCATATTCGATGTGGTTGTTGTTAATTTCGAACTGAATGAATATACTCTCCGTCCGGAGGCAAAGAAAATTATACAGGAAAGTGTCATTGACGAATTAAAAGCCGACGGCCGTTTGTATGTTACCATTAAAGGATATACCGATGCGTTGGGAGATGCTGATTATAACCTTAATCTATCCAAAAAACGGGCCGAATCGGTAAAAGAATTTCTGAAAAGTAACGGTATTGGAGAGAACAGGATACGGACCTTTTCCTATGGTGAATCACAGGCACTGCAGAAGAGTGTGAACTGGGAAGATCTGGATGAAGCGGAATTAAAGAAATACAGAAAGGTTGAGATCGTTATTTATTTACCGAAATAATACCAATTATTCAATATCAGGCAGAGGTGGCGGGCCATCGGGTAAAATAGCCTTATAAATTCTGTCGCCTTTACGTTCCTCAAATTCTTCCCGGATCGATGTCCGTAATACTTCATTTTCATAGAGGTCAGCCATGGTCATAGCCAGGGCTTTTGCCGAATAGATCATACTTTTATGTCCGATAGACATGCCTCCGCAAGCCACTACGGCCCATGAGTGCCATGGAACTCCTTTCGGTGCTGATGTGGTCTTAAGAGTAATTTCGGGCACAATCCAGCTAATATCGGCCACATCGGTTGAGCCGCCTTCAGGAATATCATTAGTCTCTTTTAGCGGGTGTATACTGCCATCAAGACCCACGGCTTCCTTACTGACAGCTTCCTGAATTTGTTTGGCAAATTCGATTTCCTGTTCCGTGTATTCAATGGGACCCAAGAGTTCCAGTTTGTTCTGCAGAACCTCTGCTCCGGTTCTGTTTACCAGCAGTTCACAGATCCCTGAAATAAGTTCAATGGTGTAATCTGCTCCTGTCATGAGAGCTGCTCCTTCAGCAATCTTCTTTACTTTTTCATAAACAACAAACATTCCCTCACGGTCCTTATCACGCACCCAGGTATTAATCGAGGCATGTTCGGGAACCACGTTAACCGCTTCACCTGCATTTTCAATAAGGTAATGGATCCGCACGGTGGGCTTGACATGCTCCCGAAGGTAATTGATTCCGGTAGTATAGAGTTCCAGTGCATCGGCAGCACTGATTCCGTTCCACGGATCAAAGGCTGCATGCGCTGCGCGTCCGGTAAATCTTACACGGAAGGCTATAATAGCCTGACTGCTTTGGGTGTTGGCTTCAATTTTAGTGGACGGATGCCAGTCGAGGCATAAATCCAGGTCATCGAACAATCCTGCCCGGGCCATATATATTTTTCCACCGATGGCTTCTTCCGCAGGAGTCCCGTAAAAACGTACCGTACCTTTCAGCCTGCCGGCTTCGATCTGCTCTTTTATGGCAAGCGCTGCTCCCAGACTTCCCGGCCCGAACAGGTTATGCCCGCATCCATGGCCGGCCCTGCCCTCTTCAAGAGGCTCTTTAAAGGATACTGCCTTTTGCGTCAAACCCGGCAAAGCGTCATATTCGCCGAGAATACCAATAATTGGTTGGCCTGAACCGTATGAGGCTATGAAAGCCGTTGGCAGCTCAGCAATACCTCGTTCTACGGTGAAACCCTGCGCTTCGGCATAATCTGCAAGGATCTTTGAGGATCTGTGTTCCCTCAGTGCTGTTTCAGCAAATTTCCAGATACTGTCACTCAATGCTATTAGTTCTCCTTCATGGTTATCCACCGAACTGATCACTGCCTCTTTTACCGGGGGGACAGTTTGTTGGCTATAGACCGAAAGACTGATAAGATAAAACGATAAAAGCATTAATATAAAGTGAATTTTCATTTTGCAGGCATTTAAATAAGTAAATCAGGTTTTAGCTAAAGTATGATGTTTTACTAAATTTTTTGCTAATGATGTCCGACAAACTATAAAAAGCAAATCTGCCTGCATAATTATCATTGAAGCTTTTTCTACCACATCCTGATTCGCCTTTCAGAATTTTTACTTTTTCAATATAACTACAGTTTTATGCTTTTTTGGGATAATTAATTAATGTTCATATATTTATAAAACCTTCAAAAGTCAGGAACCCAATAATAATCGTAAATTAAAAGCTATGAAAACATGTCCAAGCAAAAACCTGCTGGTAATCACAGGAACATTTTTCACTTTATTTTCCATCAGTACAACTTTAAGAGCTATAACGATCGAAGTATCAGACGATATTGATTCGGACACAACATGGGTGGCAGATACCGTTAAGATACTTAATGATATTAGTATATTGCCTTTACAGACACTTACCATAAATCCCGGTACATATATTGAATTTCAGGGACATTATACATTGGAGGTCAACGGATGTATCAGTGCCATAGGAACTCCGGAAGACCCTATAATTTTTACCATTAATGACACAACCCTGATTTATGACCTCGATACCCTCATCGGTGGCTGGAATGGTATCGATTTTAAAACAACGGCAGGAGATACCTCCCGATTAGAATACTGTATACTGGAATATGGAAAGGCCACCGACGGAGAAGGAACATGGGATGGTGAAGAAGATAGTGGTGGTGCGATTCTTTGCTATAGTAATACGATACCGTTAGTCATCGAAAATTGCATCATACAAAATTGTGTAGCTGTTGATGCTGCGGGTATTAAAGTACATAATGG
>CAYUAV010000035.1:8595-13910 GCA_964442665.1 uncultured Bacteroidales bacterium | reverse complement strand
AGAATAACTGTCTTTAAGCATTTTATTCCCCCAGTAATACTTTGTAAGCCATTTTTTGGTATCGAGTTTTGCTGCTGAAAAATCTTCCGTGAAAGTTTCATCCCATTGCCGGTACCATGCAAATTTTTTGGAATCAATATTCTGAAAATACCAGATAATTTTCTCTGATTTCTTTAGCATCTCAAATTCCTGAACTATCTCATATTCTTTTGATTCGGTCCATCGTTTCTTCGGAGCTTTCAAACAATAGGCCTTGAATCTTTTAAAATCGTCACTTTCGATATAATTTTGGAGAGATTCGAAACTTTTTATCCGATCGGAACCCTTGAGACCAAGATAATTTTTATACTCTTTCGATTCTTTAAACCTAAAATAAAATCTGATTTTTTCAGATTTTTTAATCTCCTGAAATTTCAGAAGTTGTTTATATTCTTCCGTATCCTTAAAACTTTTTGTTTCAATTTCCTTTCGCTGACGTTTAAAATCGTCGGATGCGATAAAGGTTTTTAAATCGGAAAATATTTCTATTTCATCCGAATTATGAAGTTCATCGTAATACTGACGCAAACCGGACTGCGATAATTTAGAATAATTTTTATATTCTTTTGCTTTTTTTATTACTTTATACTCGTCCAGTTTTTGTTTCTGCGGCGATAGTTTGTATTCAGCCTTTTTCATCGAAGCTACTTTATCTATGAAGGCTGAGGAATTCAATTCTTTTTCGAGTTTTTTAAAATGGTCCGGCTTATCTGACAACCTAAAAGATTGAAAATCACCGTAGGCTTTACTGTTGATAAACTGATAATAGCCTTTTATCCGGTTATCATTTTTCAAGCTTTCATATTGAATTAAAGTTTTATGCAGATCGGATTTTGCAAACTTTTGATTTCGGGAAAGGGATGATTCGTGTTTTGCTGCATCAAATTCTTCAGAATGAATGAATTTTTCGAGTTTGAGATACTCTTTAAGTTCTACCGATTTTTCAATCGACTGGAAAGAATTTAACTGTTCCGAATCTTTGATTTTATAGTATAACCTGATGTCCCTCGATTTTTTGAGAAGAAGATATTCTCTTTCTTTCTGATAATCTTCAGTTTGTTTAAACCTCAGCGATAAAATTTCGTTCTTCTTTTTTATAAACTCTTTGGAATGAATATATTCCTCTAACTCGTGATACCGCCTGAGTTCTTTTGAGCTTTTAAATGCCAGAAGTGATTTATATTCGCTCTCCAGTTGGTTTCGTTTGCTTTCGTAATCGCCAGTTTTCGGATATAATCCTAATAATGCTCTTATGCCAGCCATTTAATATCTATGAATATTTTCTTTAAATAACTCTGTATGAATGTAAAGATTGTATAAAGAAATAAATTTCTTAGCTAAAGATAAAAAAAAGTAAGTGAAAGTTATCACCGTTCCAAATACTACGATATTTATTATTCAAGTAGATCAATTCTACGCTTGGGAGCGATGAAAAGTTACTTTTATTTGCTTAATATTATCTCATTAACCGCATTTACTATTCCCTCGGAATTATGTTCCTGCATACATCGAAAATGTTTTTCAGGACATTTTGCAAAACCAATCTTGGAGCAGGGCCGGCAGTATAGGTTTCTGATTTCAAATATTTTCGATTTTGATCCCGGTTTATAGGGATACATACCGAACTCGGGTATGGTATTTCCCCATATGGAAATAATGTTTTTACCAAATGCGGCCGCAATATGCATCATCCCCGTATCGGGGGTGATAATGATATCCGATTGCTTAATTAAAGAAGCCGATTCGCCCAGACTCAATTTACCTGCCAGGTTGAAGACGTTTTTTTTATCTATCTCAGATATAATCCTGTCTGCCTTCCTGATATCAGCTTGTCCGCCGCCAAGTAGTATAACATCAGATTTCAGACTATTGATTATTTCAACCAGTTTGTTTTCGGGAATTTGTTTGGTACAATGGCCTCCGCCCACAACAACAATAATTCTCCTTTGCAAACTATTCCCTAATATTTTTCCGATATCAAGTTCTTCAGATAATGGAATAAAATAATCGAGGCCTTTGTTATCCCTTGTAACAGAAAACATGTGAAGCGTTTTCAGGTACCTGTCGACTATATGTTTATCGGGTAAAGTATTCCATTTAAAATTTACTAGGAGCCATTTTTTTAGATTAAGTTTATGAAATGAGAAGGCAATCCTGTTCAATAAAATTTTAATAAAAAATGTCCTGATATTCCTATGAAGATCAATAATATAATCGTAATTCTCCTTCCGGAGAATGGTGATAAGATCCTTAAAATTATTATCTAACAAATGAACCTTTTTGATATGCGGATTAGCAGTTACAATTTGAGCAAATTTACTTTTGGTCAGATAATGTATTTCGGCTTCATCGACCTGATTTTTTAAACAGCGTACAACAGGTGTAGTTAAAATAATGTCACCAATCGAACTGAAACGTACAACTAAAAATTTAGCCATGCTATTGTATGCTTATCCGGATAAATTATAACGGATTCTTTTAAAAAAAAGTAATAATTCAAACCAACATTCATCGGAAGTTTCACTGGACTGTGCGAGAGTCTTGGCGCCATGTTCTCCCTTCCCTTTAAGCGGAGTATAAACCTTTTTATACTCTTCAGGAACTTCCGAAAGCATTTGCTTAACAAATTCAAATTCCATGGAAGTGGCATAGGCAAATACCGGAATTTCCAATCCTACAATACTGTCTTTCACAGTCACTTCAGGCCGGAAATATTCTCCAGGACTAAACGCTATTACAGCTTTAACCTCCGGATTATTTGCGGCTTCCATCAGGCAGAGAGAGGCCGAATAGGAACTTCCAAACAATACAACTCCTTTATGGTTGAATTTTTTAATATATCGTAAAGTTGCTTCTATATCTTTTCGCGCATCATAATAGGTAACTCGGTATTTACCTTCTTTTGCTCTTAAAGCTGTTTCATTAACAATATAATACATTTTTTCACCTGCCCTCAAATCAACCGCCAGACAATTGTAATCCAACTTCATGAGTCGTACCGCTATTTCAGAAAATTCACCACGACTCGAGGCCCCCTGGTGAAATAATAAAATAAAAGGTAACCTATAGTCTTTCAGATAAAGATCTGCGGTAATTTTTAAACTGTCTTCCGAAAAAAAGGATACTTTTTGTTGTGCGGAAAGGTCAAATTGAAAATAGTTTATTAAGAAGACAGCAGCAAGTATTCGGACCATGAAAATATGTTTTGAAGCAATCTGTACTTTTTATAGGTCGGCCAGAACAATAATATTATTTTTCTTAACTTCTATAATTCCTCCCTCAATATTGATGGATTCTGATTTATGATTTTCAGTAATAATCTTAATCTCTCCCCTGATCAATGTTGAAATAATCGGCGCATGGTTATGTAACACGGTAAATGCTCCTTTGGTCCCGGGTACACAAATCGAATTAATCGTGCCTTCATACAGTTTTTTATCCGGTGTCAGAATTTCAAGTTTCACGCTGTAATAATTTAGTTATTTTTGGTCTGTGCCAACAATTTTTCTCCTTTTTCAATGGCATCTTCGATAGTTCCTACCAGGTGGAATGCAGCCTCGGGATATTGATCAACATCTCCTTTTATGATCATATCAAAGCCTTTAATGGTATCCTCGATGGATACTAATACTCCTGACATACCCGTAAATGCTTCGGCAACATGTAAAGGTTGTGAAAGGAAGCGCTGAACCCGGCGTGCACGATGCACAATCAGCTTATCCTGCTCCGACAGTTCGTCCATTCCTAAAATTGCAATAATATCCTGCAACTCATTATATCGCTGCAAGATTTCTTTGATCCGCTGTGCTGTTTCGTAATGTTCCTTCCCTACAATATCGGCTGAAAGTATACGCGATGTTGAGTCGAGCGGGTCGACAGCAGGATATATACCTAAAGAAGCAATTTTACGACTAAGTACGGTAGTGGCATCGAGATGGGAGAATGTTGTTGCCGGGGCAGGATCCGTAAGGTCATCGGCGGGAACATAAATGGCCTGAACTGATGTAATGGATCCACGTGTTGTTGAAGTAATCCGTTCCTGCATTAAACCCATTTCAGTTGCCAGGGTAGGCTGGTATCCAACTGCTGAGGGCATACGACCCAGCAAAGCCGATACTTCCGAACCGGCCTGTGTAAAACGGAAAATATTATCGACAAAGAAGAGAATATCACGTCCACCACTGCTTTCATCACCATCACGGAACGATTCTGCAACAGACAATCCGGAAAGTGCCACATTGGCACGTGCACCGGGAGGTTCATTCATCTGCCCGAATACAAGGGTGGCCTGTGATTCTTTAAGTTTTTCCCTATCGACTTTCCTGAGATCCCAGCTTCCCTGTTCCATGCTTTTCTTAAATTCATCTCCATATTTTATAACTCCGGATTCAATCATTTCCCTTAACAGATCATTACCTTCCCTGGTGCGCTCTCCCACACCGGCAAAAACTGAAAGCCCGGAATATTTTTTGGCAATATTGTTTATCAATTCCATAATAATTACGGTCTTTCCAACGCCTGCACCTCCGAATAAGCCAATCTTTCCTCCCTTGGAATAGGGTTCAAGTAAATCGATTACTTTAATCCCGGTAAATAATACTTCGGATTCGGTAGAAAGATCTTCAAATTTCGGAGGTTTATTATGAATGCTATACCCGCCTTCATTATTCAGAGGACCAAGACCATCAATCGATTCACCTGTAACATTCATCAATCGTCCCCGTATCTGCTCACCAACAGGCATTTTAATGGCCGATCCCAAAGAACGGGCAGTTAATCCACGTTGCAGTCCGTCGGTTGAATCCATTGCTATGGTACGTATGGTATTTTCTCCAATGTGCTGCTGACACTCAACAATAAGTTTTTCCTCTTTACTTTTTATTATTTCCAGTGCTTCGTGAATTTCAGGTAAATCATCACCGGATACTTCAAAACTAATATCAACAACAGGCCCGATAACCTGTGTAACAACACCCTTTAATTCTCCCATTTTCTAAAATTATAAGTTCTGTAAAAGTATTATATTTTTATATCGACTTGTATTAAAGTTAGCCAAATTGCAGGAATCAGCAAAGAAAATAATTTACACCCTTAATTAAAACAGATTTTTTCAGGTTCGATTATATCCTAACTCTTATAGCTTATTAAAACTTATAAACAACTTTCTTGTTTGCATTCTTAACTAAGTTAATAATTCTTAAGTTTGATTTTAAATTGAGTTTAATATTTTAGCAACCGGAAATGCTAAGTATTATTTATACCGGATGAATAAGTTA
>CAYUAV010000035.1:0-8585 GCA_964442665.1 uncultured Bacteroidales bacterium | reverse complement strand
CTGAATATTATGATGATGAATTAATTGAATTTGTAAAGAAAAGGCTTGACATTAATCAGGATTATTCGTATACTAGACTATGATAGAGATGACATATACCACGATTTTAGGTTTTCATCTTCTAATAAATATAATTAATAAAAGAATAGTACTAAACCGTCACAGGTTTTATAACTTTTATAATACTTACCGTATAACCAGAAGCATGTATTTCTAAAACCACTTTTTAACCGCGAATGGATAAGTTGATTTTTTTTGTGGATGATGATAAAATGATGCTGAATTTAATGGAGTATACCTTTAAATGTCGTGAAGGATTTGAGGTGAAATCTTATTTTTCAGGAGAGGAATGCGTGCAGAATCTGCATTTAAATCCACAGCTTATTGTCCTGGATTACTATTTGGGTTCGGATGAGGAAAACTCGATGTCGGGCCTTGACACCCTGCGAAAGATCAACATTGAAAATGAACATATCCCCGTTATTATTCTCAGCCGGGAAAAAGACAGGGATACTATTGCAGAATTTATTAAGGAAGGTGCCATGAAATATGTCGTTAAAGATCATTATTTTATTGATACCCTAATCGATACCATCGAAGGCCATTTTGCCAAATAATAATCACCATGTCCATTGATTAGCCATGCGCTTCAGGCCCTGGGACAACTTTAGAATTTTTTTTTTATTCTCATAAATATTTCTACTTTTGCACGACCAAAAAATGGGCGGAATTGAAACTTGACTGTCAATATATTATCCCCTTTGCTGGTCTGAGTGAGGGTAATCACAAGTTTTCATTTACGTTCGATAAAAAGTTCTTTGACGATTATCCGGTACTTGAAGCTCGGAGCGGACTGGTTTCGGCGACTGTATTACTTGAAAAAACCGCAACTATGTTATCGCTGCAAATTTCCATGTCGGGAAATCTGGAAATACAGTGCGACAGATGTCTTGATTATTTTTATTTTCCCATAGAATTCAGAGGAGAATTGGTGGTGAAATTTAACAGGAATACACAATCAGGTACTGATGAAATATGGATTTTGGATCCGAATGAACATGAATTAAACCTGGAACAATATTTTTATGAATGTATCGGATTATGCCTGCCCATACAGCGGGTTCATCCCCAAAATCCCGACAGAAATATAAATTGTAACCAGGACATGTTGAATATACTGGCCTCACACCATAAAAAGAAAACAGAACAAGAAACAGATCCGCGCTGGAATAAATTAAAAGAATTATTAAACGATAATAACAATTGAGATGGCACATCCTAAGCATAAAATATCAAAGCAACGAAGAGATAAACGACGCACTCATTACAAAGCAGTCGCTCCTACGGTTACAACCTGTCAAAATTGTGGGGCAACAGTTCAATATCACAGAGTTTGTCCTGAATGTGGTCACTATAGAGGTAAGTTAGCGATCGAGAAAGAAACTGCCAGTTAGTTTATTCTATCCATTACTGCATGAAAATTGGTATTGATATCCTGGGCGGTGATTATGCTCCCGAAGCAACAGTAAGCGGTTCCATTTTGGCTTACCGGGAGTTAGCATCAAAAGCAACGCTGGTATTATTCGGCGATAAAAATAAAATTGCCGAACTGTGTAATGATCAAAATTTCAATCCTGAAAATTTTGAAATAATACATACCACTGTTAATATTGGTATGGATGAGTATCCGGCAAAGGCTTTTACGCAGAAACCTGAAGCAAGTATCCCCATGGGTTTTGCTTACCTAAAATCAGGAAAGATTGATGGTTTTGCCAGTGCCGGTAATACAGGTGCAATGCTGGTTGGAGCCATGCAGGTTGTTAAGTCAATACCCGGAGTTTTGCGTCCCTGCATTACAGCCGGTGTACCTAAAAATACAGGAATACCTACTTTATTGCTTGATGTAGGACTTAATCCGGATTGCAAGCCGGATGTGCTTTATCAGTATGGTATAATAGGTTCGCTCTATGCCGAATTAGTGTATGGAGTAAACAAACCACGTGTTGCACTATTTAATATCGGATCGGAAGAAGAGAAAGGTAACCTGCTTACCAAGGCCACTTACCAGGCTATGAAGGGTACTACTGATTTTAATTTCATAGGTAATGCAGAAGGAACTGACCTGTTTCACGAAGATATTGATGTGATAGTATGTGATGGTTTTATTGGAAATACTATCCTTAAAACCGCAGAAGCTTTTTATATCCAGCTTCTTAAACGCAAGATCAAAGATGATTATTTCAATCAGTTTAACTTTGAAAATTATGGAGGAACCCCCATATTAGGAATTAATGCCCCGGCAATAATCGGCCATGGAATTTCAGGATCGGGCGCTATTAAAAACATGATATTGCATACAGTAAACGTAGTTGAATCAAAACTAACGGAAAAAATTAAACAAGCTTTCGAATAATGACAAATGTACGAGCAGCAATCACAGGTGTTGGCGGCTATGTACCCGATTACATTCTCACCAACGATGAATTAAGCCACATGGTAGACACTTCTGATGAATGGATTACACAGCGGGTCGGAATTAAAGAACGAAGGATTTTAAAAGAGAAAGGAAAAGCAACTTCCGATTTGGCAGCAAATGCCATTTTGCAGTTACTTGAAAAAACCCATACTTCTCCCGAAGAAATCGACTTGCTAATTGTTCCTACTATTACAGCAGATATGTTCTTTCCGTCAACCGCAAATATTGCAGGCTACAAAACAGGTTTAATAAATGCTTATACACTCGATATCAACGCTGCCTGTTCAGGTTTTATATACGGGCTCGAACTTGTAAGCCGTATGATAGAAACAGGAGCCTATAAAAAGGCCATACTCGTTGGTGCTGATATGATGTCGACTATCACAGATTACACCGATAGAAGCACATGTCCGCTTTTTGGCGATGCTGCAGCAGCAGTACTGATTGAACCAACTACTGAAGATTTTGGAGTTATAGATCGTATAATTGGTTACGACGGAAGCGGCCGTGAATATTTACATATGAAAGGAGGCGGATCGCTACGCCCTCCAACACATGAAACAGTGGATAACAAGGAACATTTTATTTACCAGGAAGGCAAAACTGTTTTCAAATTTGCCGTTGCTAAAATGTCGGATATTTCATATGAAATGATGAAAAAACATAATATCAGTACCGATGATCATGTCTGGCTTGTGCCACACCAGGCTAATATGCGTATTATTGAAGCTGTTGCCAAGCGTATGGGTATCGAAAAAGAAAAAGTAATGATTAATATTGATCGTTATGGAAATACAACAGCAGCAACCATTCCGCTTTGTTTCTGGGATTATGAAAAAAAGCTTAAAAAGGGAGATAATGTTATCCTGACTGCTTTTGGAGCCGGTTTTACCTGGGGATGCATTTATTTGAAGTGGGCCTATAATTCAAACTGACATTCATTATACATAAACCTCTCCTGAAATTCTTGTTTTTAGCGATACCCAACGAAAAATACTAACCCGATAGTATACCGGGTTAATTGGTTAAAAAAACTGGCATTCATTCTTACTATATTTCCTATATTTACCGTTCATTGTTGTACAAGCATATAATTTTTCTGCTATGGCTAAAATAATTGAACAGGAAAACAACACTATCAATCTGATTGGAGCAGGAACCAATATCAAAGGAAATGTAGATTCTACAGGAGATTTACGTATCGACGGAACTCTGACAGGTAACATCCACACTAAAGGTAAAGTAGTAATTGGTACAACCGGTCTGATAAAAGGTGAAGTATATTGTAAAAATTCTGATGTTGAAGGTAAAGTTGAAGGTAAAATTGATGTACAGGAATTGCTTTCACTCAAATCTACATCTGTAATTTTAGGAGATATAAGTGCCAGGAGGCTTGCTATTGAACCCGGAGCAAAATTTACCGGGAATTGCAATATGTCCTACGATACCCTGAGTAAAGATGCAGGACAACCAGTCGTTCAGGAAGAACAAAAAAAATCTAAATGATTATGCCCATTATTCCGGCATTGTATTCCAAATGATCCTAATAATACTTGCCGGAACATTTGGAGGTATTAAAATTGATAGTAAACTAAATTGGAAATTCCCGGTTTTTACTGTAGTCCTCTCGTTACTTTCTGTTCTTATCGCCATGTTTCTGGTATTAAAAGATTTTATGGGTAAGCGAGAATCATGAATTCACTTGTAAAAAATTTTCTGATCAAAAACCTGTTGCTTACTTTCCTGTTTGCAGCGATTGGTACGATTTTGTTCTTATATTTCCTTAAAGGTTTCTTTCATCCTCTATATCCGGTTCTTCTGATTATAGCTCTTGCTGTCAGTACCATTTCTTTCTATTTCTCGTCAAAACCTCAACTTTCGGGGAACAAGATGCTGACAGCCATGATGAAATCTTTTGCAATCCGGTTTTTTCTTTACCTGGGAATAGCTGTGATTTTTCTGTTACTTGAAAAACAAACCAGGCAGAGGGTAGTTTTTATTATTACCATGTTCTGTCTTTATCTTGCATATTCATTTGTAGAAATCAGCAGTCTCCTTAAAGTAATCAGGAGTAAAAAGTAGAATTATTCTTGTTACTGCAGCTCTTTGACGCTTTCCTATAATTATTCTTCGGTTTTCAACGAAAAAGTAGCTGTGGTTTAAGTAATAAAAAAATTCTTTATTAACTTTAATACTAAATGAAATTGGAGCACATGATTCGTGAAGGACGAGTTTTAAGGTTATTCATTATTTCTTTTACATTCTTCATCTTTTCAGCAGACGTTAATTTCGCTTCTGAACTCAAAACAGATTCTGCCGAAACAGAGCATACACAGCACCAAACTAACCGTGGAGAAAAGCATCATGAAAAATTTAATCCCGGCACATTTATTTTCGACCACATTGGTGATTCGCACGAATGGCATATTACCGATATCGGAAATACTTCCATAAGCATCCCTCTCCCGGTTATTCTTTTCAGTAAAGAGAAAGGCCTGGTAATTTTTATGTCATCGAAATTTCATCACGGACATTCTGAATACAGGGAATTCCGTCTTGAAAACGAAGGCGATAAAAAAGGGAAAATAGTTGAAACACTTAGTGATGGCTCTGAAGCAATACCTTTTGATTTATCGATCACAAAGAATGTAGCAGCATTATTCTTTAGTGTTATCCTGATACTTTTTATTTTCATTAGTGTTGGAAATGCTTATAAGCGTAATCCCCTGTCACCTCCAAAAGGTTTACAATCGCTGCTCGAACCTGTTATCCTGTTTGTTCGCGATGAAATAGCCAAATCATCGATCGGCGAAAAGAAGTATGAACGGTTCATGCCCTATCTGTTAACCGTCTTCTTTTTTATCTGGATCAACAATATGCTGGGACTTGTTCCCATTTTCCCGGGAGGCGCTAATGTTACTGGAAATATTGCTATAACCATGGTTTTAGCACTTTTCACATTCATTATCACAACTATTAATGGTAATAAATCGTACTGGAAGCATATTTTTAATACACCCGGAGTCCCGATATGGCTTAAAGCTCCGCCCCTGGCTATTATGCCCATCGTTGAGCTTATGGGTGTATTTACAAAACCTTTCGTTCTTATGATCCGGCTTTTCGCCAATATTACTGCCGGTCATATAATCGGGCTCGGGTTTTTGTCGCTTATCTTTTTATTTGGTGAAATGAATAAATATCTGGGTTTGGGAGTTTCAGTGGTTTCAGTATTGTTCATCATGTTTATGACACTTCTTGAATTATTAGTTGCCTTTATTCAGGCATATGTTTTTACGTTCTTATCGGCTCTTTACTTCGGTATGGCTGTAGAAGAACATGATTAATTTAAATTAAATACTTTTAATTATGTTACTAACCATTTTATTACAGGTTGCTGCAACAGCAGGATTAGCAAAGTTAGGAGGCGGTCTGGGTGCAGGACTGGCAACAATTGGCGCAGGTATTGGCATCGGTCGTATCGGTGGCAATGCTATGGAAGCAATCGCCCGTCAACCCGAAGCTGCAGGTGATGTACGAACAAATATGATCGTATCCGCTGCTCTCATTGAAGGTGTTGCTCTCTTCTCGGTTATTGTTGCTTTGCTCGCAGTACTTTAATTTTCGAACAGAAGTATGGCGGTTGGCCATACTCTCTGTTCTAAAAACTATTTGATTTATGGAATTACTAACGCCTCATACCGGAACAATTATATGGATGCTTATTGCATTCCTGACTGTTTTTTTACTGCTTAAAAAATTTGCCTGGAAACCTCTCCTGAATGCTCTTAAATTGCGTGAAGAATCTATAGCCGATGCACTGAAAAATGCAGAAAACGCCAAGAAGGAGATGGAACAGTTGCAAACGACTAACGAAAAAATCATTGCTGAGGCAAAGCAAGAACGTGATAAAATTATTACTGAAGGCAGAAGTTTAAAAGAAACAATCCTCAATCAGGCAAAAGAACAGGCTGCTGCCGAAGCTAATAAAATCATTGAAGATGCCCGGAACTCCATTCAATCGGAAAAAGAAACTGCACTCAGAGAAATAAGAGAGCATGCCGCTAATTTATCCATCTTAATCGCCGAGAAACTTCTTCGTGAAAAACTGGTCAGTGATGATGAACAGAAGGAACTAATCGACAAATTGCTCAGGGAAACTCGAATGAATTAAGCTAACCAAAACAATGAATAATAGTCTGATTACGGTACGTTATGTCAAGGCACTATATCAACTGGCTGATGAAGCTAAATTACAGGATACTATAAAAACAGATATCGGAATTTTACTCAGCTGCCTTCAGGAATCATCTGAATTTTCGACGCTTATTGAGTCTCCTTTGATTAAAATAAGTAAAAAAATACGGCTTATCGATACGATATTTGACAAAGATCTCAATAAACTGACACTGCAATTTCTTCATTTACTTATCAGAAACAAGCGCGAAATCCATCTTAAAAATATCTGTCACTATTACCTGCGCTTTTATAAAAGTTCTCAGGGCTTAAAAGAAGCTCTCATTACCACCGCTAAGCCACTTTCTATGACTAACAAGGAGGAAATTTTTAACTTCATTACCCGAAAATTAAAAGTTAATATAGAAATGCATGAAAAAGTAGATGCTGAAATTATCGGGGGATTTATTCTCCAGATCGAAGACCAGCAAATCAATGCCAGTATTCAGCATCAATTGAATAAAATAAAACGCGAATTGATTCATACATAAATTAAGTAGGAATGTCGACAATTAAACCTTCTGAAGTATCGAAAATACTTAAAGAGCAGTTAAAAGGAATACATATCGATGTTGAACTCGAAGAAGTAGGGACCGTTCTTCAGGTTGGCGACGGTATTGCCCGTATTCATGGATTAACTAATGTATCGGCAAATGAGATGATCGAGTTTGAAAGCGGTATAATTGGTATAGTTTTTAATCTTGAAGAAGATAATGTTGGGGCTGTTCTTCTTGGATCGTCCGAAGCCGTTAAAGAAGGCGATTCGGTAAAAAGGACAAAAAAAATTGCTTCCATCCGGGTTGGCGAAGGCCTTTTAGGAAGGATTATAAACACTCTGGGTGAACCTATTGACGGCAGAGGAGATATTCATGGGAAAACCTATGAATTGCCTTTTGAAAGAAAAGCTCCCGGGGTCATCTTCCGTCAGCCGGTTAGCGAGCCGTTGCAAACAGGAATAAAAGCCATCGATTCGATGACTCCAATTGGTCGCGGACAACGCGAACTGATCATTGGGGACCGCCAGACCGGCAAAACGGCTATCGCCATCGATACGATTATTAATCAGAAAGAATTCTACAACAGGGGCGAACCTGTTTATTGTATTTATGTTGCTATCGGCCAAAAAGGCTCAACAGTTGCCAGTATCGCGAAAATACTGGAGGCAAACGGTGCCATGAGCTATACAACAATTGTCGCTGCTAATGCCGCCGATCCGGCGGCTTTACAATTCTATGCTCCTTTCTCCGGAGCCTCGATCGGTGAATATTTTCGCGATACTGGACGTCCGGCTTTAATTATTTATGACGACCTTTCAAAACAAGCTGTATCATATCGTGAAGTATCACTCCTGCTGCGTCGTCCTCCGGGTCGCGAAGCATATCCGGGTGATGTATTTTACCTGCATTCCAGGCTTCTGGAACGGGCAGCAAAAATTATTGATAACGATGAAATAGCTGCAACAATGAACGATCTCCCCGATAGCATTCATCCCCTGGTAAAGGGAGGTGGTTCGCTAACTGCTTTACCTATTATTGAAACCCAGGCCGGAGACGTTTCCGCCTACATTCCTACAAACGTAATTTCAATTACCGACGGACAGATCTTTCTCGAATCCAATCTTTTTAATTCAGGTGTTCGTCCGGCAATTAATGTTGGCATTTCGGTATCGCGAGTTGGAGGTAATGCTCAGATTAAACCTATGAAAAGGGTTGCAGGTACATTGAAGCTTGATCAGGCACAATACCGTGAACTGGAAGCTTTTGCCAAGTTCGGATCCGACCTTGATGCAGCCACTCTGGCCATACTTGATAAAGGAGCAAAGAATGTTGAAATTTTAAAACAGGGTCAATATCAACCTTTATCTGTTGAGAAACAA
>CAYUAV010000034.1:0-14145 GCA_964442665.1 uncultured Bacteroidales bacterium | reverse complement strand
GCAGGATTTATCCAACATTCGATTTTAGCATTAAAAATTTAAACAGGTTCTAAAAGCTAAAATTATATATTTTTCCCCGGCATATGGATCATAACACAACAAACCTTTCTCTTCCGGCCGGAAAAATATTCATTGTAACTATATGCCGAGGTATCTGTGTGAATTTATATAAAAGACTCAGGATGCTCTGCCTGCTTTACCTTCATATACCTAAATAGTCAGCATTTTTTCTCCGGCTTTAATATAATCCGTTAAAGGTTTTCCCATGTACCGGACATCAACTCCCAGTTTGATCAGTGTATCCGTTACTCCGAAATGATCACAACAGTCTTTACAGGCTTCAATTTTCACTCCCCCGGAAATCATTTCCAGTATTTCTGTCTGTACCTGGGCATCCGTTCCTGCTAATTTCGCTGAAGCTCCCCAGATAATGACATTTACCTCATCCCACCAATGATTCGCTTTCGAATTTATAGCATACATTGCCAGCATATTAAAAACGGTTGCTTTATTGTCGGTTGTCCAGAGTATATATAGCCTGTCCATAATAAATTGTTAAGTATAGTATTACTGTCAAAGTAATATGAAAATATTATTAGTTCAAACAGCTTTCCCCTCAATTTTCCATTCTCTTTAATCTGCAGACTAACCGGGCCAACACACATTTTTTTCTAATTGTAAAAATCTTTCAGGCTGTAAGTAATCCAACTGAGAATAAGCCAATAGGGCTGTCATGTCAATAGCCCCGGTCTTCAGGCCGGGGTCAAGTGAATAACAAGACAACTGTCGCATCTGCCGGGTTTATACAGGGGTAGATGTTAGTGTGCGACCGAATGAAGTTACATTAAAAATAAAAACGTGCCCGACCGGCTGGACTAACTGGCCCCCTCAATGATTTAATTCGGGCCAACCTATCCCGAATCACTGCTCATTACAACACCTTGAAATAAGTAATCCTTATTTCGTCTAATTACATTGATGGGGCTGGCTATTGTAGCTATTAGAAGCGATACAAACAAAATTTATCCGGCTATAAGTAAAAGTAAGGATTGAAAGGCTTTTTATTCGTTATATACGTATTTCAATGGTGCTCATGAGCTCGACTCCGCTCCGGATGGCAAAATTTGTTTGCGGCGTTGGAAAGGTCTTATTAATGTATCCCCTCCGTTTCGTATTTATTAAAGTATATAAAGTATATATTGGGATTATTGAAAGTGCTAATTATATTTAATGATTGTTCTTTTAAAATATCATTTAACAAACGGTATTGATCTAGTACTTACCTAATTCGAATACTGCCGTTTCAAATATCACAATTGTTGCGTTATTTATAACATTTAATTTGATCCAGCCCAGGTATGTATTCCCGCCCTGCATCGTTTTTACAGCTATATATACAGCTGATTGCTGTGGGAACATGTGGCAATCATCATACGTGTAATAGTAGTTATAAAACGTTGTATCTCCTCTGGGCTCATTATCAAACCACGAATTGAAATCAGAACGTGAGCTTAATAAAATATCACCATGCCACGAAAAATTATTTTGGATTGTATCGCCCTGATAAAAACATGAAGCATTTTTAATTGTTCTTATGGAAAATATCGCAGCGCCGGGATCATTCTTCTGGCAATCCTTTATCTCACTAATATCGATATAGATAAAATTTCCATCGTAGGAAGTATCGTACTCTGTATGGATATAAAGCGTATCTGAAAATTCTGTTATATGAATACACGCACTGTCGTGCAGACTTTTAATAGTTACCGAAGAATAATAACCCAATCCCGGGGATCCCACTGTGCCAGCCGATATCTTAAAATCCGGGATATCATCCTTATCCAGATCAATGTCTAGCACTTTCGGGTCGTAGTAACCTCCCTCCAGTAAGGTATCATATTCTGTTATTTCATAGTTGTTATTTTCCTCAATTACTAAAAATTGTTCCCCAATGGTAAAAGAGGGTTGCTTTTCGCAACTGATCAAAACAATAGCAAATAATAAGTATTTGGATTTCATTATTACTTTTTCTTAAGATGCGGGCTGTGTTACAAAGGTTGCTTTAAAATATTGCCTAACAGTTTGTCGATATGATATCGTAGGAGATGCATAGCACTTTTTGCCATGAAAAATAATAAATCGCGGCATACGTTTAAATCCGCTGTGCCACTTTGTAGCCAATGCATTATACAACATGTTGGGCAATGTATTTCTTTACTCTACAAAAAATAATAGTTTTTTAATCATTAATTTCCAATGTCACTTTCGGATTTAACAACTTTCAGATCAAAAGAAGTAAACAAAGACATTATTCTTGCTCCAGTTTGAATTAATGTGGAATCAGAAATAAGCCATATTTTATCAATATAAGTTTTGAGTTCCTTTATTGCACGTTGCCAAATAATTCTCGCCATGGGCTCGTAACCTTTCATATCAAGACAATTCCAAATAAGTTCTCTTTTTTCATTTTTCAGATTTAATAACTCATGCCACTTTATAACTGAATCAGATGCTTCCTTCTCTCTGAGAGTATCATGAAAGGTGAAATAAAGGTATTCCTTGTTATTCAGAATTTTCCATTTAATTTCCGGATTTTCTTTTTCTTGATTCATCATTTGAATATTATAATTTAATTTCACTTTCAGATTTTACAACTATCATTTTAAAAGAAGCAAACGTTGAAAGAACTAATCCGCCAGAAATCGGAGTTGCGTTTATCCCCACTTTCAACTGCCCTGCAAAATACAACCTGCTTCCCTGAAAAGCAAATTTTTTTTGGGATGCTATCTGTCTTAAGAATGCAGTCTGCCCAAATAACTTTTTTTGTTTGCCTGTTGCGTTGTCAGGAGCATTGAAGTTTATTAGTAATAATTTGTAATGTTGGGTTGCTCATTTTTTATTGATGAATAATAAAGCTTTACAGCTGTATAATGCTTAAGCCCCCCTCATGGCGCAAGCGTCACGCTTGTGCCATAACTACTAGCCGGGTAAAGTTACCAAAACCCTTCCTTTATGTTCAGCATAGTCCCTGGCACTACTGTATAAATAATCCTCAGGATTTTCAACAAATCCTTCTTCAACCGGATTATTTTGAATATAGTTCAGCTTTTGTTCAAAGATGTCATTATTTTGTAATACAATCGGTTGATTATGCTGCTGCCAAAACTGGTATTTCTCGTTATTACTATTTTTATTTCCGGCTCTTCTCATCATCCATAGCATCCACTCTTTGCGACTTTCCTGCTGATTCTCCTCAATGGCTTTGAGAATTTTTGGGCACTAAAACCTTTCAAATCCCGCATAATATTCTGTAGTTTTTCGTCTTCTGTCCCAATGATCATATGAACATGGTTTGTCATTATACACCAGGCATAAACAATCAGACTTTTGTTACGTATGCAATAGTTAATGGCATCGACCAGAATATCCCGATAGACAAGCCGGGAAAATACATCTATCCAATATACTGTAGCAAAGCTTACAAAATAAACTGCATTCTGATCCCTAAATTAATATTTACGGCTCATAGCTTAAAAGTAATAAGAAAAGATAACCTAAGCCTGATCAGGGTCTTTTTGTCCGATTCATAAACGTTGTTTTATTCAAAGGCACAAGCGCGACGCTTGCGCCATTAGTGGGGAAGTAAATAGTGCTAATTCCTACAACTTCACCATCATCTGCAGCTTAATCTCTGTGCGGTGGTTACCTTCTATGGCTGTTAGTCCGCTGCCTACACTATCTGCTCCCGGGTATAGTGTCTGACCTATTTTAAACCAGAAACTGACTTTCTCCACGGGTTGCCATTTCAGCAACAGCATATATCGCCACCCCTTCCCGTAGTGCATCTGGCTTGTTGCTATATAGAGCAGGTCGCGCTCATAAGCGTATATCCGTGTAGCGTAATCTTCTGCATTGAAGTATCCTATTCTCATACTGATATCAATGGGTACCGGCAGCGATCGTATAATAATATCCTGGTATATAAGAAAACCCAACTGAAAGGTATCTTCCCTGAAACCGGCCCTGCTGATCTCAACCCTGTTCTGAAATGTAAAATAAGAACCTGTCGGTACAGTATTGTTCAGCCTATACTGTTCCCTGATTAGGGGCAACTCGGTATAGGTATTGTCCTCAATTTCATAGTTTACAGGCTTTTGCTCACGTTTGTAGCGGAAATACAGGTCTGCTTCACCCCACGTTTTTTCCCATTCGCCGAATACTTCATACCCTGCCGACGGGGCATTGACCCTGTAACGCAGCCAGGGAAAGGAGAAGATGTCGGAATAGATGCGGATATTATTTCCCGAAAAGTCTCCTTCCATTCCCAGATAGAATCCGTCTTCGTTCGCCACCAGGCTGTTTTCCCCGAAAGCATCTGCCCAGAAGGCATAGTAGGTCATATCGTAGTGCCTGTGAATAATGCCCAGGTTCAATTCCGGTTTCAGGTAAAGAAGCATGCCGTTAATCACAGAAAAAGCTCCGCCGGTACAGGCCGCTTCACCAAAAAACCGGGCCCTTTTTCCCAGGTACCGGTAATCTGCCGATATGCCTGAATTATTTCTTCCCGAGAAATAGTATGCTTTGTACAACTCTTCAGGTTCCATGACTGGTTTATCGGTTCGGACAGAAATTGCGTTGAGATCCATCCTCAGGCGATTATTGTTATATTGCAGACATCCTCCCATCGAGCTGAGTTTAACGCTATTCTCCTTCTCCAGGTCGGATGGCGTGGCATGGTATCCGGTTGTTGTGAAAGTCCTTACATAAATTTCATCCTGAGTCGTATCCGATACAAACGAAGCATCTGTTTCATGAATTGAAGCAAACGTAGTCAGGGTAAAACAGCCTTTACCCAGTGTGACGGCCGTACCCCGGAAAAGCCTGTTCTCTTCAGCCGAAGAACTGGCCTTGAGGGTTTCCTTCTCCCGGCAGATATCGGAAACAAATGATGACTTCCCGTAGGAATAAGAACTCCATGCCAGCAGGCCCTGACCCATCTGAACGTGGAAGTCGCCCAGTAAAAAACGCCGAAGTAAACCAGGATTGTTCCTGTAATCAATATAACCGCTGTAGAAATCGAAACCTTTCGGATTACTTCCCCTGAAAAATTCTTCCCCGGCGTCCTTTTCCATCAATATACCGGCACGTAAACTTCCGCCCATATCCACCTTGTACCGGCAGTATAATTTGTCGGGACTACCGAGGTATCGCGTTTTATCGGGTTCAATGGCCAGTATCGAATCTGGAACCGGTACATAACCTCCCTGTTGTTCTATAATACGCTGATACCGTATAATAACCTGCTGATCTGTATAGGAATTTATTGCTTTGATTCCGGTACGTCGTCTGACAGGTTCGGAACAAACAACAAAGGGTTCGATCATATCAATATCCTCCTGCCGGTAACCGGGAATGTATGACAATTCATAAATTGTAAGCAAATCGCCCCGGTTTTTACGGTAATCGATCAGTGCTGCAATCTGAAAAGGACTCAATACATGAAGCTCTCCCAGTTCTTCGGCTGTGGCTGTATTCAAATTCAAGGGCCTTAGCAGGTAGTCCAGCAAATCGTCAAACACGACAGATACATCTTCGGAATTTTCATTTTGTTCCGTTATATTTTCAATTACCTGACCGATATACTTCTGCTGGGCCGGTGTCAGTTCCTGTGCCTCCAGCACTCTGCCCAGTATAACTGGCAGTATTATATAAAGGAAGCTTTTTCTATTCATCATGGGCAGAGAATTTATATACCATAGTTACCGCAGATGACAATCCTAAACAGGTATGTTGCTCAAATCCCAGTGCAATATTGAGCTTCCGGAAATCAAACGCCAATCCGTAGGAATAACTTAACAGGTCTCCAACTTTCAATCCTGCCCGTAATGCAAGCGTTTTACCCATCCGATATTCGGAACCCATGGAGAGGAACAGATCGGAATAGTCGCGCCAATGTAATTGCGCTGCCAGATAAAAATCCCCCGGTTCGTTCCATGTAATACTTAAATTCATTTCGGCCGGAAGATTGTCCTGTTCCATGTTCATATATCCCGAACGATTGGGATTGACCATATGAAGACCCAGGGAAATTCCTTTCCCGGGCCTTGTGATAATACCCATATCGCCGGTAATACTGAATGATCGGCCGGAAAGCGCTTCAACCGCCAGATGATGGCCTTTCATGGTAATACCGGCGTCGAGCCAACGGAATATATGCCTGCCATACGATGCCGAGACAGTACTCTCATTAAATGCTTTTGTACCAAAATAGCTCAGGGAATAACCCCAGGTACCCTGAAAGCGTAACGTACCAAAAATCGACTGCGACCCGAGTTCAGGTATCAGATACCGGTTATAATAGTTAATGCCAAGCATAGACCCTGGTATGGATGCCAGTGTTGCAGAATTACGTATGCCATTCCATGTATGGTAATAACAGCCATCGGAACCCGAAAGCGCCAGAGAAACGGCATCGATATGTTGTACCTGCTGTGAAAAAGCCGTACTAACCGAAATAAGTAAGAAGATGTATACTATCCTGATCCGCATGTCAAACCTGTTACCCCTAACCTTATCGCTAGATGTAAAACAACGATACCAAGAAACTAAATAACTTGCAAATATGCAAGCGTCATATAAAAATTTTTCCAAAAATTAATTTACTGAAATGCTCAATTATAAAATAGTACAGGTGTGATTCATTAACTATTACATCCCTGCCCTTTCGGTCAGGCTGGCTCTCTGCCCCCCTTTCAATCTTATCAGGATGAATTCCTGATTAACAAATTTCGATCAACGATTTCAGAATTATGATTTAATAACCAGGCAAATCCAAAATATTAAATCAATGTCGTTTAGTTAAGGAGAATGGCTTCGACTCCAACTCAGCCTGACCGTCACTATAACTTATGCAATGTTGAGATTACAGGGTGTATCTATTTATCTTCCGCGATAATATATTCCCGTGATTTCTTTCGGGATACAATTCTGCTTTGTAACTCCTAATTTGTCTTATACTCGTATTTTACTTCCTTTAGCTCCTCGTTGGCCTTTACAATCTTACTCTTCAGGCTTTCCTTGAAACCGGCAAGGCGCACAGCCAGTTCCATATCGGCGGTTGCCAGTATCTGGGCCGCCAGTATGCCTGCATTCTGGGCCGCATCGATACCTACCGTGGCAACAGGAATTCCCGGAGGCATCTGAACAATGGCCAGTAAGGCGTCCAGTCCGTCGAGACTTGCTTTTATGGGGACTCCTACTACAGGGATCTTTGTCATAGAAGCTATTACACCGGGCAGGTGAGCTGCCATTCCGGCAGCGGCAATAATTACTTTAATTCCTCTTCCTTCCGCATTTCTGGCAAACTTTTCAACTTCGCCGGGAGTGCGGTGTGCCGATAAGGCATTGATCTCGAACGGAATTTTCATGTCATTCAGGAAATCGGCGGCTTTCTTCATTACCGGCAGATCGGAGGTGCTTCCCATTATGATGCTAATTTGTGGTGTCATAACAGATCAATTTATTCGGTTACTCAGATTCTCTTTCTTTTTCTGTGGCTGCAGGAGAGTTCAGATTTAAACTTTTTAAACATATTCTTTCCCCTTTTTCTTAATTTCGCAGCACGCGGGTAAAGATAATGGAAAGCATCATAATACACGATAAGAAATTCCGGTTAAGTATCCCCTTGCGAAAAATCGCTGTAACGGTAAATAAGCTTGCACGTCAGCTCAACCGCGATCTGCAGGATAAAGACGTCGTTTTCATTGCCGTTCTGAACGGATCATTCATGTTTGCTGCCGACCTGTTGAAAAAGATCCGTCTCAGCTGCCGCATTTCTTTTGTGAAATTATCATCGTATGAAGGTACTGAAACTTCGGGCCATATTCATGAGCTTATTGGTATTCAGGAAGAACTTACCGGAAAAACTGTTGTAGTGATCGAAGATGTCGTCGATTCGGGCAGTACGCTCGATGCCCTGATTACACGGGTAAAAACCATGCACCCGTCCGAAATAATTACTGTTACCCTGTTGTTTAAACCCGATGCATATGAATACCATACTAAAATCGATTATACCGGTTTCAGGATACCTGCTAAATTTATTGTGGGCTATGGTCTGGATTACGACGGTCTGGGAAGAAATCTGAACGGGATCTATACGCTGGTTGAGGAATGAAGAAAAAGGTTGGGATGAGAAAATAATAAGGAATTTCTGAGAAATGAGAAAAACTGTACTAACTTAAATAGAGATTTCTAATGAATTTTACAGGTTGAATAGCTGAAAAATACTGGTTAAGTGCAACAGGCCAACCGCTAATTTATCTTAGTGTCAGTCTCAGCCTTAATTTTTAAATACTAATCATTAAATAATTAAACACGTATGTTAAATATTGTATTATTTGGCCCTCCAGGTGCAGGAAAAGGAACACAGGCTGCAAAACTGCTCGAAAAATACCGGCTCGTCCACTTATCGACCGGTGATATTTTGCGTTCCGAACTTAAAGCACAAACCAGGCTGGGCCTGGAAGCTAAAAAGTATATGGACAAAGGAGAACTTGTGCCCGATGCCGTTGTCATAGGAATGATCGAGGGCAAGATCGATAGTAATGCAGGAGCCGTAGGTTTTATTTTTGACGGTTTTCCGCGTACCACAGCACAGGCTGCCGCACTCGATGAAATGCTGGATAAAAAGGGAACTCCTATTACTACCATGCTGGCACTCGAAGTTGAAAAAGAAGAACTGGTCAAGCGTTTGCTGCTCAGGGGTAAAGAATCGGGCCGGGCCGACGACCAGGACCGTTCCATTATTGAAAACCGGATCAGGATATACAATAACGAAACTACCCCGGTAAAAGACTATTACGAAGCCCAGGGCAAATACAAAGGAATACAGGGAATGGGAAGCATTGATGATATTTTCGGTCGCTTGTGCAAAGCCATTGACGCTCTGGTGTAAGTATTGGGGCATGAATGTAAGAGGTTGATTGACAGGGCGGAAATCAGGAATATTACCTTATATTTGAATTGAAAAGAAGTCGAGGCTAAGATCAAGGTAATATCCGGGAAATGAGATTTTTATATTGAACAATCCAATTTTTGTCATACTCTGAATATTAAAAAGCATATAGTTTTGATACTATTGATGATTACTTAGCCTTCGTCTCAGCCTTACTTTTATTCCATATGAAATGCCCGAATCGAACTTTGTTGATTACATAAAAATATTCTGCCGTTCCGGTAAGGGGGGTGCAGGTTCGGCGCACCTGCACCGCGAAAAATTCATACCAAAGGGCGGACCGGACGGAGGCGATGGTGGCCGGGGCGGAAATATTTATATTAAAGGGAACAGAAATCTCTGGACTCTCCTGCACCTACGCTATAAGAAACACGTTTTTGCCGGCGACGGTCAACCGGGCACCTCGGCTATGAAAAGCGGAGCCGGCGGATCTGATGCTACGATTGAGGTCCCCCTGGGAACCATCGTCAGCGATCCGGAAACCGGTCGGTTCATTGCCGAAGTTACCCGGCACGACGAACTGAAAATCCTGCTTTCCGGAGGCAGGGGCGGTTTGGGAAATGTGCACTTCAAATCGGCTACGAACCAAACCCCACGATATGCACAACCGGGAGAACCCGGTACCGAGGCATACCTGATCTTCGAACTCAAAGTACTTGCCGATGTGGGCCTGGTAGGTTTCCCCAATGCCGGTAAGTCGACACTCCTTTCCGTTCTTTCGGCTGCAAGGCCCAAGATTGCCAACTATGCTTTTACAACGATTGAACCCAGTGTGGGTATTGTAAGTTACCACGATAATTTATCGTTTGTGATGGCCGATATACCCGGTATTATTGAAGGGGCCTCCGAGGGAAAAGGACTCGGTACCCGTTTTCTGCGACACATCGAACGTAATTCCACACTGCTTTTTTTGGTCCCTGCCGACAGTCATGATATCAACCATGAGTATCATGTTCTGCTGACCGAACTAGAAAAATTCAATGCCGAGCTGTTAGACAAGAAAAGGGTTCTGGCCATTACGAAGGCCGATCTGCTCGATGAGGAGTTGAAAAAAGAAATTGCATCGAACCTGCCTGCTATACCCTGGATATTTGTTTCAGCTCAACATCATAAAAATCTGGATAAACTTAAAGACCTTTTATGGCAACAATTAACCTGAACTATCATGCTTGATCGATTAATGAATACTGATATCCGTCTTTTCCTCTGGTTAAACGGACATCATTCGCCCTTCTGGGATCATATCATGTGGTTCATTTCCGGCAGGGTGGAATGGCTTCCCCTTTATCTTATTCTGCTGGGATATATCATCTACCGTTTCAAATGGCAAAGCATATTCATTCTAATTGCCGTAATTATCACTATAACGCTTGCTGATCAGCTTGCTGTCAAAGCATTCAAAGAAGTCTTCGAGCGTTTGCGCCCCAGCCACAATCCCGAAATAGAACAACTGGTGCATATTGTGAACGGCTACAGGGGTGGAGCCTATGGTTTTGTATCGAATCATGCTGCCAACTCATTTGCCCTGGCTGTTTTCACGAGCTTATTACTGCGAAATAAGTTTTATACGGCCGGAATATTATTCTGGGCTTCACTGGTATCCTACAGCCGTATTTATCTGGGGGTTCATTATCCCGGCGATATCCTGGGAGGTGCCGTTCTAGGTTCACTGATCGCGTGGCTGGTTTTCTTTATATTCAACAGGTTTTCGCTTTTTACCCTTTTCCTGCCGTACCGGAATGAGAAAGCAAAACCCTGATCCTGTTATAATTCTGCTGGCCATGTAATAACCCGGTCGTAACCTGCGTATAATGAAAAAAGCTGTAAATGGTTGACCGCCGATTTACAGCCTTCTTACTCACCGATAAAACTTTACATACTTTGACAGGAAAATACTTCTCTGCCCTAATATCCAGCACAAAAAAATAACAGATTTTTAAATTGTCCGATATAAAAGGGTTTATCCTTTGTTGATAAGGTTAAAATTCGCTATTCAGGGGTGAAATTTTGTATACAGGGGTAAAAATTAAATAAATTCCTTTTCCCCTGCTCCTGATCTGAAATGCGATTTTATTTCCTACATTTGTCTAATTTTAGTGAAATTGAATGGATCTGAACCAGAAAATACCTTCGTACATCACCGAGAAAAGGAATATTGTTCGGCTGATATTGTTTACTGCGATATTTGCGCTTGTATTTGTTAATCTATACTCTCCTTTCGAAGTTAACAACTGGATCCTGCAAAGTGCGGTAAAATTCAATATCAAGAATCTCGATCTTTTGCTGCTCATTTCATCCAGTCTTATTATCCTTACCGGTGTGCTTGTAGTTGTGGTAAGCCGCATTTTACTCTACCAGGTTACCAAAAGAACAGGAGGTATTACCCTGATACAGTACTTTGTCTGGATCGCGGTCGAAATATTTCTTATGTCGATGTTTTATGCCCTCTATGAGCGAATATTCCTCGGCGATACCCGGTCGTTCATTACGGCGTATAAAATATCGGTGCAGAACACAGCACTTGTCCTGCTATTACCCTATTCCATCTCATGGCTGTATTTTTCCTGGATCGATAAAAACAAGATTCTACAACAACTACAGGAGGGCGACAAATCGATAGATAACAGGGAAATGATCGTGTTCAACGACGAAAAAGGTACCATGCGCCTGTCGGTCAAATTTTCCGATCTGTTGTATCTTCAGGCTGCCGATAATTATGTTAATATTGTTTATATCAATAAAGATAAGCAGTTAAAATACATGCTCCGTTCATCGCTTAAGCTGATAGAAGATGATCATACATCATTTCCGCTTGTGCGATGTCACCGCTCGTATATTGTGAATTTTGAGAAAGTGAAGATCATCCGGCGTGAGAAAGACGGTCTGCACCTTGAACTCGACGCTCCCGCATCGGTTGAATTGCCGGTTTCCAAAACATACCTTGAAGATGTATTTCATGCATTCGGGCATAATGTTTCCTGATTACATATCTGAAGAAATATTTTCCGAATGAAGATCCGATCATTTTATTGTGCCTCCAAGTATCACTGCAGTATGTAGAACATGAATAATATCCCGGAAATATTAGAAGAAATTTACACAGTTACCTCAGCCGATACGGATTTCACGAAAAAGTTAAACCCCGCTTCACTGGTAAATATGTTTATTCAGAGCGCCTGGCACCATGCTGAAGCTTTGGGATTTGGAATCGATTTCCTGCACAAAAATGAAACAATGTGGATGCTTTCCCGCCTCCATGTTAAAACATACCTGTTCCCTTTCTGGAATGAAAAGATAGTAATGAGAACATGGCCAAAAGGAATCCATCGTGTTTTTTACCAGCGCGATTTTGAAGCTTTTACTATCAACAAGGAACTGGTAGCACAGGGAACTTCCGAATGGCTGATCATCGATCTGAAAGCAAAAAGACCCAGACTCTTTCATACCGACCATCACATTTTTAACCCGGAATTTGTAAAACATGCTAACGAAACACATATCCCGGTATTAGAAACACCTGCTCTTACCGGGGAAGATTTTCAGCGGAAAGTCCGCTACAGCGACATTGATCTTAACGAACACCTGACAACAACACGTTATATCGACTGGATGTTTGATACTTTCGATCTCAGCTTTCTCATCGCCAGCCAGTGTAAAGAAGTTGTCCTGAATTTCATTCACGAAATTCCCTTCGCCTCCAAAGTAAACATTATGCGATACTTTCCAGGGGGAAAACAAAATGGTTTTCTCTTCGAATTCATACACCCTGAAAAGAATCAGGTATTCTTCAGAGGACGACTTACTTTCTGATCACCTGATTGTATTTTCTTTACTTCAGCTTCAGGAGGTTTTGTGAATAAACAGTTACTGATTTTCCTTCTCCTGTTTTTATCAGGCACAAGTACGTGCCTTTTGCCATATCTCCCAACTGTAAAGCTATCCGGTTCGATCCGGCAAGGCATTGACTTTTATAAACCCGTTTTACCAATTGCCCGTTTAATGCTATAATATCCACCGAAATATAAGTTGAAGCGGGTGAATCAAAGGATAAGGTCGTTTTGTCATCGAAAGGATTAGAATATATGGTAAAATTCAATCCGCTTTCATAAATATTTATTCCATTTACGTGTTGCTCGTGAAAAATCTTTATAAGTTCTATCCCGTCCCCTGTTCCAAGGTTCCGGGTATATTCCATATCGTCGACATTATTCCAGTGCTCATGGACTCCCAGACTGGGTATCGGTGATCCTGTCTCATCCGGATCATAAGTAATATCCTCAGGCCACCATTCTGAGCTTGCTGCCTGATGCAGGTAATCATCCACTCCGTTCCATTGCACATAGGTCCAGCGGTCGGGAATAGGTCCTTCTTCACCATCAATAATATCTTCCTCCGTAAACTCCTTTTGCATCACATCGAGACAAACCGACTCAATGGCTACAGGATCGAGTGAGAAGAAAATCGATGAACACCAATCATTTTTAAAGGGCGTTGTTTGAAATTTCTGCGGCCTCTGATGTTCGTGTGAAGTAGCCCAGAGTCCGTCGACAGCATACAGCAGGGTCTTGCCTCCCAAGTACTGACAGGCCATGAGATCGACCTGAACCCGGTAGAGGTTATACCCTTCCCGTAATGGATCATCATCGGGTTTCATCAATCCTTTGTGCAATTCCCAGGAATGATCGGTTGTATTGGAACCGAAATGATTCTTTGCACACAGGGTAATTCCTGCCCATCGGTGTCCCTTCATTGAGGGCATATTGATCATGTAATCGACATCGACCATTTCGGTATGGAAATTATGACTGGTGATCCCGGTCATTACGGTTCCGTGATCGGAATAATGAATACCCGATATGCCGGGATGCAGGAGAGTGCGTCCCGGAATGGACCTTTTGGATACATACTTTATATCGGGAAATTCAGCATAGAATTTGTCGTACAATGTGTTCCAGATATCACAAAGCGGATCGCCTACATAAATATTTTCCTGGGGAACACCGGCATTTTAAACCAGTTGCCGCAACATGGACATAATGGTTTGCGGCGATGTATCGAATTCAATACCAAGGTTACTAGGCATTTCACCGTCCGGTGCAGCACCGCTCCAGGCTGTAACGGCATTTATC
>CAYUAV010000033.1:0-14149 GCA_964442665.1 uncultured Bacteroidales bacterium | reverse complement strand
TGAGCGGGAGTCACTAAATGCCCTCTATTTGGCCGGTGGCCTTATGTATACCTGCGGACCGGGAGAGCCTTGCGGACTTGATGGTATTGGTCCTATTGCAACATGGTACGAAGGGACACTTTCATATATTGCAGCCGGAGGATGCGGAAGCAACATTTTATTAGATAATATCCGCCCTTTTATTAACAGCGACGGATCGGTACCGCACTACAATGATACGTTAGGAAGTACAGCAGGCATCTGGGCCGAGCCATGGTCGAGCCTGGATGGAACGAGCTGGCTTTACTATGTTGCAGCTCAGACATCTCCTTTTAAAGTTCTGATCCCTGATACTACAACGGTTTGTGAAAACGGATGCAATGATCATCGTAATCCGGAATTACGGATTTCGATATATCCCAATCCCTGTAAAGATTTTTTAACTTTCTATACCGGTGAAGGCATTGGTGAAATATGTTCAATAGCAATAAAGAATTTAGCAGGTCAGATACTTAAAAACAGTGAAATTTCACTTAGCCGTTCGGATCATATAGTTTGGGTATCAGCTTTGGATCCGGGTTTATACTTACTGCAGATAAAAGCGGTTACGGGTACCTATGCAGTAAAATTTATTAAATTGTAACATACTCATTATATTTGTATTATATCAGTCTTAATTCTTACCGAGAGTTGAATACAAAATATTATAATGCTTTCTTCAGATTCTATAGCCGGTTCATATCAGGGATTAACACATACCGAAAACCAGGACGGATATCTAATTCTTGATGAAGCTGATTACACAATCTTTGCCATTTTTGATGGCGTAAGCCGGGCAAAAAATCCCCGCAAAGGTGTGGATATTGCCATGAAATTTATTACTCAGCATCATCATCGGTTCGTCGGTTTCAATGCCATGCAATTAAAGGAATTAATGGTGGCCGTAAATCAGAATATTTTCCTGTCAGGTATACCTGAATGTATGACCACCTATGCTATTGCCGGATTTTATAAGAATAATCCTTCCGGAGTATTTTATTCAAATCTTGGCGATTCGAGAATATACCATATAAATGGTATGGAGTTGCATCAACTGACTACCGATGATACACTCTGGCCGGGGAGCAATATTCTTACAAAGTGTTTGGGCAGCGAGTATGTTCCACATGAAGATTTTCGACAGCAGGAACAAACTATTTCTGAAGGATATATGTTACTGGCTACTGATGGCTGTTATGCCCTATGGGATCAGTATCATACTGAACTGGTAAAGAGTCTTTACAAATTGGGGATTACACAATTTAAAGGTTATTTTGACAGATTTATTAAGGGAAAGAATTACGATGATGCCACTTTTGTACTGGTGGCATATGATTCAAATTAACCGGAGACAGGTGTGTCTTCCTGTTCAAAACGAATAGTAACTAAGGTGAATTCATCCGTATTACCTGGTCAAATTCGAAGAAAATACCCTTAAATGCCCGTGAAAAGGGGAAAATCCAAACATTTTTTTAACAATTTGAAGAGTTACTATATTTAAATATTTTACTGATTTAGTGATACTTATAGAATATAATTTTAATTTTTGTCCTGAAAAACATCAAATAGTTAATAACCCGATTGTAATTAAATACAGAAAATGCGGTATTTCTTGCTAGGTTTTTATATCTTGGCTGTATGTTAAACCTAAATTAGCCCACAATATGAATAAAGGAGAACTCATCTCAGCAATTGCTGACAAGTCAGGTCTTACAAAAGCAGCCAGTGAAAAAGCTTTAAATGCAATGATTGCATCGATTAGTGCTAGTCTTAAAAAAGGACAACGAGTTGGTCTTGTAGGATTCGGTTCATTTAGTGTAAGCCAGCGAGCCGCTCGTACAGGCCGCAACCCACAGACTGGAAAAGAAATTAAAATTCCTGCCAAGAAGGTTGTAAAATTCAAGCCCGGCGCAGATCTTGCTTTGTAGGAATTTATTCATGTAAAGGGAAAGGCTGTCATTTGACAGCCTTTTTTTATCTTCATCCATAAAGATCTTTGGTACAGTTCAGTCGGGATCAACCGTGTGTTTTAACACGATAAAGATATCTTTTTTGTTAGCGATGTTTTTTACGATATTTCGATGAAATTCATTAAGCACCTTTGTATGGTAATAGGGATACAGGTGTTTATCGCGAAAATTCGAGCTACTTTTAAACGCCGATTCATGGATGACTTCGGTAAAGCCATCTGGGGTTTCAATAAACCTGATAGTCTGTGTACCGATTGATTTACCTCCTTCCAGATAGCTGAATGTAATTGTTCTGTTGATCTTATCGATATTAACTACCTGAACACCTACAGGCAGGTTATAGAATCCACCGAGTATTCGCAGGTTGATGAAAAAAACCTGACCTGTATCGATGGCACAGTAATTATCATCATTATTATAGAGAATGTAATCAGACCATTTTGAACACAGCAAACCGAATGAAATGATTTTCCCATTCCACGCTTTTGCCATATTTGCGGAGATATAAGTTTCCCATACAATTTGAGGCGATTCTTTTACCAGGTATGTGTTCTGCATGGTGTGCAATCCGGAAAGATCACTTTTATTTCCACAGCTCGGATGCAAATCGTTAAGATACCTGGTTTCATTCTTTGTCTGATTTACTACATAATGCCTGATTTTCTTCTGAGGAATTCGTTTAAAATCGATCTCATCGAATGAAAGTTGACCGTAAATAATTGAAAAGCAAAACGTTGCTAAAATAAAAAAAACAAATTTCATCGTGCACCAGGGTATCAGAATTCAGTAATAGTCCGAATATACGTATTAAAACTATAATTAGTATATAGTTCAGTGCTAAAATTCGATTCCCTAACGTAATTAATGCATAATAAAAATAACAAGAAGAGAATTTCTTTATACGTGTTATAGTATAGGAAATCTGTCATATTCAATATCAATGAAAAGCTGTATCAATTCTTATTATACTTGGAAAGCCAGGACGTTCATAATAGCTGCAAGATATCCTTACCGATATATCTAAGAACCCGGTTTCGACAGTTGTTAACGTATGCAGCAATAATCATAACACTTACAACAGGTACATCAAAAGTATTTGCCGATCCGAATTTCAGGCTTCAGGAAAGTGAACCATTCTGGTATGTATCTATGAATTTCGAAGGCTATCATGTGAATTTCGATATAGATTTACCCGATTTTACTGCAGAAATCGAAACACAAAATCTTACATCCTTTTTATCGGGAGATCCCTTTTCAGTTTACCAGTCAGAAATTCAATGGGGTATAGGATATAATCTGAGGAAGCGGAAAAAGGTAAATCCGCCTCTGTATCTGTCGAAAATAACCAGTCCGGCTATAGTAACCTGCAGTTTCAACAATACCTGTCAGGACCTTTCGATTGTGTATTCCGAAATGGCTCGATATATAAAACATCAAAACTATCGGAACGACGGTCCGCTGATCGTGCTGAGTATTAAAAATAGTTCGGATGAATATGAAGTGATCATGCCCGTTCGAAAAGATAGTGATTTCGACCGTGTTTTTGTTCAATCGTTTGGCGTATTCCGGATTATTGTAACATTTCTTCTTGTTCTCTTTACGATTTTCATTTTTTTTTATAGAGCCAGAGCCAGCATTAGTAATAAATTACTGGGCATTTTTATTGTTATTGTTATTCTCAATAATCTGCAATCATTTTTATGGATATATGGAATTAACAATATCTGGCCACATTTGTATCAATTCTCCTTTCCGCTGACTTTTGCTGTAGGTCCGATTATCCTTCTCTATACGCAGTCGATGATTAAACCTTATTTCAGGCTAAATAGGTGGCACATCCTGCATTTTTTTCCCTGTATGCTGGTTACCGGCTTTTATGTTTTAAGCTATCAGATTCATGATACGGAAACAAAAACAACCATGATCAGGAGCGACTTTTTTAACGGGCAGGAGTTCAGATATCTGAACCTGGCGTTCGATGTTCAGTATATTACCTATCTTGTTGTGGCACTTATCTTTCTTAGGTTATACCATAGGTCACCAGAATTTCTGAAATCCGATCAGAAAACCCAACGACTTACATGGCTTAAAATAATACTTTATGGATTATTGATACTGGAATTTGCAGATGTAAGCAAGCAGCAGGTTAAAATTTTCACCGGATATCATAATTATTTTTCAGCTATTACACTTAGTTTGATGGAATTATTCTTTATTTCCCTTCTTGTGATCCGGAGTCTTCGTTTTCCTGAAGTATTTACAGTTTCTGATCAAGATAAAGGAAAGGAAAAATATTCCAAATCACCTTTACGCGACGAACATAAAATTTACTATTTGAATAAGCTGGAAGAATTTATGAGAACAGAAAAGCCCTATTTATCTTCATCCATTAAACTTCCCGATCTTTCAAAGGAAATATCTGTTCCGGTTCGTTATCTCTCGCAGATACTGAATGAAAGTATACAGATGAATTTCTATGATTATATGAATTATTACAGGATACAGGAAGTCAAGAATATGCTTTCCAACGCAGAACAAAGTCATAAATCAGTTATTGAGATAGCTTATGAATGCGGATTCAACTCAAAATCTGTTTTTAACACTGCCTTTAAAAAAACAACAGGACTGACTCCAACCCGTTACCGCAATGAACATTGTATAAATCAGGTACAGTCGATCTGATTCACTTTTCTTACAAAAAACAGTTCGGGAATATCCTCCCGAACCATCGTTTTCCATTCTTTCCTTATTATTACGGCATTAAGACCAATAAATTTTCAATTTAAAACAAGGAGGAATAACCATGAAGACAATTATTTATTTTCAAACATGTATCAGTTTATTATTACTATCTGCTTGGAGCAGGGCCGATGAACCTCAAAGTGATTCGACAGCTGTGGTAAATGGTTTTGTATATGAGGAACTGATTACACAGCCGGTTGAAGGCGTAACGGTCTATATACAAAAATTAGACAGCGCTTTTAATCTTATCAGCGAAGATTCTGTTATTACTCCGGTTGATGGACGATTCAGCATCGAAATTGACACAGGATTGTACAATTTTATTGCATGGCTCCCGGGTTACATTATACTTACGGAATATAGCCGGTTAAATCTCTCAAACCAGGAATATGATATTGACTTTGTTTTGATAAAACCTGTATTTCATTCCGATATCGATCGGATCGACGTCAGCGGACCTTACGAGGAACCAATTGAAAGAAAGATTGTGATTTCCAACGAAGGCTCCGGTAAAATGGTATTTTCATCAGTTGTTTACCTGTATAAAGATCTCCCACCCGATGCATACTCAGAAATATCTGAACAGCATGAACAGTCAGCAACAAGTAAATCATCAGTTTTGAGATATCCGAACGATGACTCCTGGCAGCTCTTATTTTGCGACGAGCAGGATCAGGATCCGGGAAATCATGATTTGAGCGCGATTTGGATGCAGAAGGACGATGATAACTTTTACATTAAAGCAGTTTTCTATGAGGATATAGGGTCGTTCAATAATTTTTTCTTCAATTATGCAATGAATATTGACCGTGATCCTGAAACAGGGGCACCGGGTGGCGGTTTTGATTATATTCTTGTAGCTGCCGATTTTGGTATGGGAGCGGGGGCGGTAATGGTTCAATATATCAATGGAAACTGGGTGTATATGATGGATGCAAGCTATACCTATATGAATGCGGCCAATAATTATATCGTCATTGGTTATCCTTTATATATTCTGGAATACTACGATGTGATGCTCGCAAATGCAGCCATTCGACCGGGAATGGAAGATTTTTCGTATTACGATCAGATTCCTGATAATACATATATAGGCCAGTTCCTGTTTTCTCTGGAGTCCGATCCCTCAATATTAATCGATAAACTATATGGCGAGGTTCCATCGGGTGGCAGTGATACCCTGACACTCACTCTTTTGCCCGATATAGCCGATAATCCGCTTGATACTTTCTATATTGCTCTTATTTGTAATGATTTGGCTAGTCGCATTGTGACTTTCCAGGTTACAATTGAACCATACACCGTTAACCTGATACACCCACAAACATTACCAGGAATCACGGATGTTTTCAATTACCCGAATCCGTTTTATGAGACAACTGCAATTCAATATAATTTGCAGGAAGCAGGGAGTGTGAACCTGAAAATATATGATGCTCAGGGAAAACTGGTTACCGTTCTTGTAAATGAATACCAGGCCGCAGGAGTCCATGTAATAATTTGGGATGGAACTGACAGTAACAACAACAAAGTGCAACCGGGAATTTATTTTTATATGCTGCAGCTTAAAAAAATGCGTTATCACGGGCGACTGGTTTTTGAACAAGAAGAATAGGATTCCGATGTGAGAGAATGAACCTGCTGTTTTATGTTGGTTTTTTTTGATCCTGTGAATGGTATTGGATACATTGCTATTCTCAGGATTTGCTTTTGTAAATGGTTGATTAATCTGTATCTTTTCACACTAATTCATGAATTTTTTGTAACTTAAAAATGAATTCAAAAAATCCGTAAAGATGAATGCACATCATGTATCCAATCGGTTTATACTGCTGATAATTATTTTCAGTAGTTCGATTCTCCCTTATCATATCCATGCACAGAAAACTACAATTCAATTTATGACCAATGACAAAGTTGCTGTTACTGCCGATTTATATACACCGAATCCGGCTACAGCGCCTTTTATTATTTTATTCCATCAGGCAACCTATAGCAGGGGTGAGTATTTGGAAATAGCTCCAAAACTAACTGCTATGGGCTTTAATTGCATGGCTGTCGATTTAAGAAGCGGCGGCGATGTAAATGGCGTTGAAAATAAAACATTCCGCTATGCCGATAGTCTTAAAATGCAAACACGGTATGTCGATGCCTACACGGATATGCGGGCCGCTTTATCGTATGCAAAACGTAAGTTTCCGGGTGCAAAAATTATTCTTTTCGGCAGTTCCTATTCGGCCGCACTTGCGATAAAACTAGCCAGCGACTTTCCCGATGGTGTATCAGGTGTTGTGGCGTTTTCTCCAGGTGAATACTTTTCGAAATTTGGATGGAGTCGTGATATTATCCAAACATCGGCTTCGCGAATTAAGTGTCCTGTTTTTATTACCTCGGCACGGGAAGAACAGGAGAGCTGGCAGAAAATATATGATGCTATACCGGTTCAGGGTAAGGTAGCATTTGCACCTCAGGGCAATGGTAAACATGGCGCTAAAACATTATGGGCCGTATTTCCGGAAAATACAGAATACTGGACTGCCCTAAAAAATTTCTTAAACAGGTTTAAATAAAAAAGCCGAACAACTTATTGGAATAAGATTTCATCTGAAAACGGACAATTATAAAGCTCAGGTTGCGGTCAGGTATTGCAACGGCGGAAATAGAGAGTTATAAATTCATTCTGTTAAACCTAATACTGAATTGGGTGTTTAGGAAGTATTAGCTTCTGTTTTAATGGTAAAAAACCGGCAATTCTTTCAAAGACCTTTAATTCATGATGATGAGGAAAAAGAGCTTCACCGAAAAGTTTCCTGGCTTGAATTATTCTTTGATTTATTTTTTGTGGTTGTCGTTGCCCGACTTTCGCACAATCTTGCATTAAAACCGGATCCGGAAGGCATAAAAGAATTTATTATGCTGTTCATACCGCTATGATGAGTTGAATTGGAAATACTTATTACAACGAGAGTTTCGAAACGGAAGGATTTGAAAACCGGTTGTTTACTCTTTTACTGATGTTTCCGGTTGCCGGTATGGCCATTTATACAGGAAAGGGTCTTACATCAACATACACCGGTTTTGCCCTTTCTTATACAACAGCCCGGCTTATCATAATTTTTATGTGGTTTTTCGGAGGATATCACAACAGAATATTCCGGCCGGTTTCAAACCGTTACATCTTCGGTTTTACCCTTTCTGTATTCCTGGTAATTATTTCAGTCTTAATGTCGCTTAAAATCGCCAAAGTTCTTGTTGGTACTGCCTTGCTTATCGATTTGCTGACACCGGTTTTTACACTAAAATACCAGGCAAAATTGCCTCGCTTCAGCACATCTAAACTTCCTGAGTGATATGGTCTTTTTGTGATCATTGTGCTCGGCGAGACCATTGTGGGAGTAATTTCAGGAATTTCAGGAAGTTCCGTTCGTGATTGTCAGCTGCTTCTTTTTGCATTCCTTGGTATTATAATTTCCTTTGGATATTGGTGGGTTTATTTCGATTTTATTGCCCGAAGACCAGCGAAGAAGGGCATATGGTGGGCATTCACATGGTCTTACCTGCACCTGCCTTTGCTCATGAGCATTGTAGCCCTCGGCACAGGAATTCTGCATACGGTGGTCAGAATATATGATGTAAACTTTCATTTCAAAAATTTTCTTTTAATTATCTCATTTTCAGTTAGTCTGATTACACTGGGTCTACTGGAAATCATACTTACCCGGAATACTGATGAACCTACTCACAGCATAGTAAGTCCGGCAACAAAAATCGCAGGAGGCTTCTTTATCTGTCTCCTCGGATTTACAGGTATAATCTCCAGGGATTTTACCTTGTGTTTATCATTACAATGTTGTTAATACAGATTGTTTATGGCCTGTATACCTGGTTTTTTAAGTAAATACTTGTTTTTGTGACAAATACATTGTGATAGTTTTTCAGAACTAAATATTAGATGTAATTTTATTCAGGCATTTGGAAGGAAATATATGGCCATACCAAAAACTAAAAATCCGTCAGTTCCCATATTCATTGTATCGGGAGGTAAGGGTATAGCCGGATATACCATGGTGAATTCACTTATAATCCAATATCCCGATAACAGGTTGCCGGTTCATGTTTTATCCGAAGTACAATCAAAAGAAAAGATCATTGAAGTTGTAAAAAAGGTAAAACAGGCAGGCGGAATAATAACACATTCCATGGTTAATTCCGAATTACGGCGTATTCTTAAAGAAACATGTGCTGAATTTGAAGTTCGGGAATTTGATTTTATGGGGCCTCTGGCCGATTTTCTTGAGAAAGAACTCGGACTGAAATCAGTCAATGTTCCCGGTTTGTACAGGCGGATCAACGCACAATATTTCGATAGGATCGAGGCTATTGAATATACACTTACACATGATGACGGAATGAATGCACGCCGAATCTTTGATGCGGATATTGTGTTAACGGGTGTTTCACGAAGCGGGAAAACTCCATTAAGTGTGTATATGTCAATGTTTGGATGGAAAGTGGCCAATGTTCCTATCATTAAAGATATTACTCCGCCCGAAGAACTTATGCAGGTCGATCCGAGGAGGGTTTTTGGTCTGAGTATCAGCCTCAGTCATTTAATTACCCAGCGAATAAAGCGCCTGGAACAAATGGGCGATCTGCTGAATAAGGATTATATCGACAATACTAAAGTAAGGGAAGAGCTTCGTTATGCCAATTTTATATTTGAAAAGGGGGGATTTACTATAGTGGGTGTAAATAATAAACCCATTGAATCGACTGCAAATGAAATTATTGGAATGATTTCAGAGCGTTTTGGTCATCAGGACAGAAAAATTAAACCATCTACTTGAATCTTTAGAACCCAATAATTTTAATTAAGTTATTAAGGGGACTTGTTGTCATCTTCACTAAAAATAACTTCCAAAAACTTTAACAAACTTTAACATGGCTTAGACGTTTTTAACTTGAATTCCTGCGTTATAAACAATAATTTAGTAAGCGGTAAAGAGTAAATCCGAAAATGAACTTGACCTATTTGATATACATATTATTTTTCAGTGTTGTTACTTTACCCAACACTGGTCTGCAACATAATACTGAGCGTAGTATTCAGGTTTCGGAAGTTCACCATGCAATAACTAATTCAAATAATAATTTACTGGCCGATGAAGAAACTCTGAATGTTTATATCGAATCCTGCATTCAGAGTAATTTCATGTTTTCTGGTATATATAATAGTAATTCATCGGTTATAACATCCATAAATACATTCACCTGTTTTGGTAATTCTTTAAATCCGCTTCAAACAGATATACCACCACCGGTTTGTTCTTAGCTTTTTTAGGAGTATTTAGCTACACTTTACAAGGAGTATTTTCATTTAACTTAACCTAAAGGAGATGAGAACAATAATGAATTCAACGGCGGTTGCGCCAAAAATCATAGATTATCCTTATGTCGATGAAAATGATAATCTGAAAATTGAACTGGTCAATTTTAAGAAATCTGAAAAACATTATGTACTGGAGCTTGGTGTTGTGCAGTTGAAGAGTGACAATTACCGACTGTTTTTAAAGGGTTCCTGTCTGACTTTAATTATTTCCGAATCCCATGAATATTCAAGACCGGTACATATTCATAATATGAATTGGGATGCTTACAACCGGCAGGCATATGAAGTACTCAGGCATACGGATATCTGGTTGCCGGACGATGGTTATTATATTGTCAAACATTTTGCTTACCCCGAGAACCAGCTTCTGGAAGTGATTCTGGGAAATATGCACAGCAATGAAATTTGGTTTTAAAAAATGAATGCTATGAAAACAAGAATCTTAGTTCTGTTCTTTATGTTTTTCGGTCTAATCTCCTGTAATTCACAGGTGCGTAAAACCGATAAGCAGGACATGGGTAAAAACAAACCTCACGAAGAGTTTCAGGTAAACAGGAAGTATGATGAAAACGGAAATCTGATTGAATTTGATTCAACGTATACATCTTACTATTCGAATATAAAGGGCGACACACTTGCTGTCGACAGCATTATGAAGAATTTTGAGATGTATTTTAATAATCATTTTGCAGTAATCGGACCCGAATTTAATTTCAGTTCCGATTCGACATTTCATCGTGATTTCTTCAGCGATGATTTCTTTCAAAAGCAGTTTTCGGAACAGGATAAACTCATGCTGAGAATGATGCGCGAAATGGATTCAATTAAGAATCAATATTTCCAAATGAATTCTCAGGATATGAATTCGCAAAGATTGTAGATTATCATCAATACAGGGTAGGATAGAGTATGAGGAGACTGATTATTTATTAGGTTTTAATTTTACAGGGTAAATTTCTTCATGTTTGCGCTTAAATCAGTCTCTTCAACTTTATTTTTATCCATTTAAGTCTCTTAACTACTATACATACGTTAAAACCATTTCCGTTTTCTGAAAGCTAGCACGCCGATAAATGCCGTGAGAATTGAGAATAGTATGATTCCCGGGAAAGCCCATTTCGCCCTTTCAAAATAGTTCGGAACGTTCATTCCGTAAATACTGGCAATAAGTGTCGGGATCATCAATATAATGGATATTGAAGTCAGTTGTTTCATTACGACGTTCAGATTATTAGAAATAACCGATGCAAAGGCATCCATCATACCTGCCTGAATATCTGAATAGATCTGGGCCATTTCAAGTGCCTGTTTGTTTTCAATTACAGCGTCTTCAAGCAGATCTTCATTCATTTCACTGATCGAATTTCTCTTTGAATTCCGTAATTTGGCCAATACCAATTCATTAGCTTTCAGAGAAGTGATGAAATAGACCAGGCATTTTTCCATTTTAAGTAACTTATTCAATTCCCTGTTCCGTATGGATTTTTCAAGATCCTGTTCAATAGAAGAAGATTGTTGATTTATTTGTTTCAGATAGTATGAATATACCGAGGCTGAACGAAGAAATAATTTTAGAATAAAATTTAAAATATCATTGATCTGGTGATACTGTTCTCGGTATAGTGAAGGCTGTTCGAATGATAAAACCTCATTGTGAACGGAACAAAGTGTAATAGTAGATTCGGCTGTCATGAATATTCCTAGCGGTACTGTATGAAAGGGCACCCCGTTATCGGGACTTGCAACCGGAATGCGGATGATCACCAATGACCAGTCATCATCATATTCAACACGAGGTCGTTCATCCATGTCGAGAATATCTCTTATTACATCTTCCGGTACGAAAAATTCTTTGGTGAGACGGTTGATTTCATCCGGTGAAGGTTGTGAAACATTGACCCAGCAACCTTTTTCAGCCTGAGGTATCCCTATATACCCTGCAAAGCTCTTATAAATTTTTAACATGACGTTACCTCCCAAAATTTTGTCTCCCGGGAGGTAATAACCGAGGCCCCCCTAGAGAGAAGTTAACAATCTGTATTGACTATGATACGGGCCTTCGTCCATATGATTAAGCGGCGTTGATTTGCGCGACAATATTAGCAAAAAAAAGCTTTACTTGGCTCGATATTTGTGAATAATTTCATAATAAAAGTGAAAAGAATAAGTTCTATCTGCAGAATAAAAAACTAATTTTATATAGCGGAAACTTCAGCATTTGTTACCTTTGCAATCGAAATAACTTGTTGAAAATGATTCCTGTTGTTAATCTTCTTGTTGGTTTAGTCCTTTTCGGGATACTTACTTTCGAAACAGGTTCACGATATAATACTAACAGGAAAATTTATGATGACTATATACAGTTGATCACAGAACCGGTATTTCAACTCGAAAATTGTGATAACAAACTTTTAAAAAATAAGACGCAATCAGGGCTGTTTTCGGGTATCGACAATGATGATCTGCTTTCTGACCACAACGCTTTACCATCGGTTATAGGTAAATTATCGGTATACAATTACTTAAGGCACAGCGATCTTCATAACAGTTTACATTATTATCTGTTACCCTCCGAACTTGATTTACCTCCTCCTTTTTAATTATTTCTAAGTATAGGCTGGCAATAGTAACCTGATTTCAGGAAAACTCAACCTTTATACCCGGTAAACTGTTTATAGTTAAGTACTATAAGGTAGTGAGCTTCTGGGTATTAATTAAATAAAACAATTATAATTTGATTACATTAAATTTTACAGTGATGAGCAGAGACGAAAAATTAGCGCAGATTGCAGTTAATGATATAGAAAATTATGGTACACGAAGACAGGCTCTTGATGATATAAAGGATAGACATATAATCGATTACCTGGCCGAAAATGCTAAAGATGAATGGATAAGACTCGAATCGGCAATACAAACAAAGAATACACGAATCCTGAAAGAACTTACAAAGCATTCAGATGAGCGAATACGGCTGGAAGCTGCCATTGAGCTTAGCGATCAGGAAACACTGGCAGAAATGGTAATTGACAGCAAGGATGATCTGCACCGGGATATTGCTTTAAATTATATTAACTCGAAAGATCAGTTGCGAACTATTGCAGAAAAAAGTATCAGGGAGCATGAGAAAGTTGAAGCGGCGATTCGTTCTGGCGATAAGGAACTATGTAAAAGGCTAGTAGCTGATATAAAAAATGAGGAATTACTTTTTCGTATTGCGCAAGTCATCAACGATCATGATTTGATTAGTGAAATATCGAACAAGACCTCAGACGTACGAGTTAAAAAAATTGCCAATGAATGGCTCGATGAATTCAATCCTGAAACAGCTTCAGATATTGATTAATAAAAAACAGCCATTCCTTTAAACTCAGAATGTAACAGAAAGCGTTATTTCGTTGAGATTGATTGTTAGCGTATCGATGAAACTTATCCTGTGGTTTCGCTGAATGCCGTACATTACCAGATCAAATATAAAAAGGAATCCACCCTGCAGAATAAGTGAATTGCCGTAACCTGAAAGCAGATTGGTTCGTCTGTCAGAGGAGGAAGATAGATGCCTGAGAAAGAATCCGGATCCGATTTATGCAGTATCGAGTCCCGCATTGATCAAATACAGGTTCTGCGTCTTCAGTTGTTTTGTTAAAATAGCATCGGAAGTTAGGCTGGTATAGTCGAAAGTAATATTGTTATAAAGAGCAAATCCTGCAATCGAAAGGTTTACTATATTCCAGAAGACGTTCATCTGATAGAAATACTTTGGAGTACCCTCGGAGTAATTCCAACCTGCAGCACCGGAAAGAATATTTGTAAGTGCCCAGCCTCCCAGGATATACATACCGGCATTGCTGATCGAAAGGCTCTTACTATAGAATTCAGCATAGTTGTTCTGTGAAAAGGCAATCGAAGTTGTTACAAACAGGAGAGTCGGAAGCAACCAAATTCTTTTCATGTCAGTCAGTTAAATAGTTTTTATTTGTAGAGAACGATAAACGAAAGTAAAAGTAAGCTATAGTTTTATAATCAAACC